>NZ_JAFMOZ010000141.1:0-169611 GCF_019049615.1 Rahnella sp. BCC 1045
ATTATATATATGCCAGTAAAGCATTCACTTATTCAAAAAAGAATAGGTTTCAGATATTGCCCCGACATGATCATTCATCCAGCATTTACTATTAATCATTAGATAAATAAAACTAATTCTCATCAGACATTTTTCCTTGTTAATCATCCGCACCCGATTTTTTTTCAGAATTTGTCGAGCTTTGGTAAGTTTTCATGATGTTCTGCCCAAAAAGAACACAGCCGCTAAGCCGGAACGAAGATCGTAGTGCAGCAAAAACAGTGGAATTACCGGTTATAGAATCAGCCATTGCAAAATAAAAAATTACACAAACACCAATTATAAGAATTAAAAACCATTCACCGTCATGCAAGCCATGGGAAAGAACCACCTCCGGTCGCATTACTGCTGTTTTTCACCAAAACGGTGCACAGCCCTTCTCACACCCGCTCCGGGGGAGTAAATTGACCCCTTCGCACTGTTCTACGGTCGCCTGGCGCCAGGGAAGAACAGGCTTTACTGCAAAAGGCTCCTATTTACATGTCCCCGATTGAAAAATCCCACAAACTGGACAACGTCTGCTATGACATTCGCGGCCCGGTGCTTAAAGAAGCAAAACGTCTTGAAGAAGAAGGCAACAAAGTTCTCAAACTGAACATCGGCAACCCTGCCCCGTTCGGTTTCGACGCGCCTGATGAAATCCTGATCGACGTAATCCGCAATTTGCCGACCTCACAGGGCTACTGTGATTCAAAAGGCCTGTTTTCTGCACGTAAAGCGATCATGCAGCACTATCAGGCGCGCGATATGCGCGACATCACGGTTGAAGACATTTACATCGGTAACGGTGTTTCTGAGCTGATCGTTCAGTCAATGCAGGCATTGCTGAACACGGGCGATGAAATGCTGGTGCCTGCGCCCGATTATCCGTTGTGGACCGCCGCAGTTTCCCTGTCTGGCGGTAACGCGGTGCATTACCTGTGTGATGAGGGCGCTGACTGGTTCCCGGATATCGCCGATATTCGTGACAAAATCACGCCACGTACCCGTGGCATTGTGATCATCAACCCGAACAACCCGACCGGCGCGGTGTACAGCAAGGAATTGCTGATGCAGATCGTCGAGATTGCCCGTGAACACAATCTGATCATTTTTGCCGATGAAATCTACGACAAGATCCTGTACGACGAAGCTCAGCACATTTCCATTGCGTCGCTGGCGCCGGATCTTCTGACCGTAACCTTCAATGGTCTGTCAAAAACTTACCGCGTTGCCGGTTTCCGTCAGGGCTGGATGGTACTGAACGGCCCGAAAAAGCACGCCAAAGGCTATATAGAAGGTCTGGAAATGCTGGCCTCGATGCGTTTGTGTGCCAACGTTCCGATGCAGCACGCCATTCAGACGGCGCTGGGCGGTTACCAGAGTATCAGCGAATTCATTCAGCCGGGCGGGCGCCTGGTCGAACAGCGTGACCGCGCGTGGGAACTGATTAATCAGATCCCGGGTGTGTCCTGCGTGAAGCCGAAAGGCGCACTATATATGTTCCCGCGAATTGATGCCAAGCGTTTCAATATTCAGGATGACCAGAAAATGGTGCTCGATTTGCTGTTACAGCAAAAAGTCCTGCTGGTTCAGGGTTCCGCCTTTAACTGGCCTTATCCGGACCACGTTCGAATCGTGACACTCCCGCGCGTAGACGAACTGGAAATGGCAGTGAACAAGTTCGGTCGTTTCCTTGAAACTTACCGTCAGTAATGATCAGGGCGCAGACATCTGCGCCCTTTTTTCTTTCTGCGCATTTCCGCATTTGCATAACGGTTTCGCACTGCTCACAATGGACTCTCATTCACCGTTGTTATTGAGAGTGCTATGAGTCAGAGCCATTTTTTCGCCCACCTTTCCCGTCTTAAACTGATCAGCCGCTGGCCGCTGATGCGCAACGTTCGCACCGAGAATGTGTCCGAACACAGCCTCCAGGTCGCCTTTGTGGCTCATGCTTTAGCCGTGATTAAAAACCGCAAATTTAACGGCAATCTGAGCGCCGAACGCGTTGCCCTTCTGGCGATGTATCATGACGCCAGTGAAGTACTGACCGGCGATATGCCCACACCAATTAAGTATTACAATCCACAAATTGCTCATGAATACAAAAAGATCGAGAAAATTGCTCAGCAAAAACTGATCGAAATGCTGCCGAAAGAACTGCAGGAAGATTTCCGTCCGCTGATTGACGAGCATTACTATACGGAAGATGAAAAACTGACAGTAAAACAGGCCGATGCCTTGTGCGCATACCTGAAATGCCTGGAAGAATTGTCTGCGGGGAATAACGAGTTTACGCTGGCAAAAGCGCGTCTGGAGAAGACGCTGGCCGACAGAAAAAGCCCGGAAATGGACTACTTCATGGAAGTCTTTATCCCGAGCTTCAGTCTGTCACTGGATGAAATTAGCCTCGATTCTCCGCTCTGATCGCCTCCCGCGCGTCAGAACGGGAAAAGTACCGGCACCAGAAAAATGCTGACGACCATCACCAGCAGCGTAAAAGGCACGCCGATACGGATGAAATCGCCGAACTTGTAGTTACCGGGCACCATCACCAGCGTATTCACCGGTGATGAAACCGGCGTCATAAACGCCGCTGAGGCCGCAATCGCGATAATCATGGTAAACGGGTAAGGCGAAACACCCATCTGATGCGCCGCCGCAATGGCGATCGGCGCCATCAGTACGGCCGTTGCAGTATTGGAAATAAATAACCCTATGCCGGCGCAGAGCACAAACAAACTCAGCAGCATCATGTACGGACCGTATCCCCCGCTCACTTCCATCAGGCCTTTCACAATCAGCGCCACGCCGCCGGTTTTTTGCAGCGCCAGCGCGAAAGGCATCATCCCGACGATCAGCAGCAGACTCGGCCAGTGAATGGCTTTATATGCGCCTTCCATCGTGATGCAGCGGAACTTGCCCATCAGCATGCAGGCAATAATGGCCGCGATGGCATTCGGCACGTCGTCGGTAAGCATTAACGCGACCATCAGCGCCAGGCAAAACAGCGCATGGGGTGCCTGGCTGAGCGCAGGCGCGACTTCATCCACTTCTGCGGGCAGATTCAGCACAATGAAATCATGCATTTGCTGTTGTAGCTGGCGGATGAGTTTCCAGTCGCCAATCACCAGCAACATATCGCCCAGCTGTAAAACCTCATCAACCAGTTTGCCGTCGAGCGCTTCGCCCTGCCGGCGAATGCCGACCACGTTCAGACCGTAAGTTGAGCGGAAAGCCACGTCGCGCAGCGTTTTACCCAGCAACTCGGAGTCGGGGATCAGAGACACTTCCGCCATTCCGACATCCCGTGACTGCTCGGAAAAATACTCACCGCGTAAAACCATTGGCTCAAGCATTTCATCGGTACAAAACTGGCGGACAGAAACGTCAGGATCAGCCATATCCAGCAGCAGCACATCGCGGGCACACAGCTCGGTGCTCCCGGTTGCACTGACCATCACGCGACGAAATTTGCGCCAGCGTTCAATACCCACCACGTTTGCGCCATAGCGGGAACGCAGATGCACGTCGTCCAGCGTACGGCCGACCAGCGGAGATCCGGGACGTACCGTCATCCGCCGCGCACGACCGGTCAGATGGTAATCGCGGATAAGATCACGAAAAGTACGACGCTTCCAGCGCTGTTTATCCTGTAAGGCGTCATCGGAAGACAGCCAGCGGCGGGCAAGCAGCATATATCCTACGCCCATTACCAGCACGACCAGCCCCACCGGCGTCACGCCGAAGAAACCAAAACCATCAAATCCTTCACGCAGTAACTCGCTGTTAACCACCATATTGGGCGGGGTCGCGACCAGTGTCATCATGCCGCTGATAAGCCCCGCAAAACTCAGCGGCATCATCAGGCGGGCGGGAGACGTTTTCATGCGGGCAGAGACACTGATAACAACGGGAATGAAAATCGCGACTACGCCGGTCGAACTCATGAACGCGCCCAGCCCGGCGACGGTCAGCATCAGTAAAACCAGCATACGGGTTTCGCTGTTACCCGCGACTTTCATCAGCCAGTCGCCCACCTGATAAGCCACGCCGGTCCTGACCAGCCCGTGCCCGACAACAAAAAGCGCCGCAATCAGAATCACGTTCGGGTCGCTGAATCCGGCCAGCGCTTCATTGATGGTCAGCGTTCCGCTCAGCACGAAAGCAATGATGACGAGTAACGCAACGATATCCATCCGCAGCGTATTGCGCGCGAACAGCACCATGGCGATCACAAGCAGTATCACTACCCAGATTAATTCACCGGTCAAAACACACTCCTTTTGCGTTGAGATGGCAGAAATAAGCTCAATGAGGTTATTTGAAGAATAACGGGGTTCAGGATGGCATAAAAAAACCCCGTGGCTGCGGGGTTTATATCAATTAAAAGGCGTTAATTGTACTTTTTATGCGCTTATCGCAGACTGACGGTCACGCCGTTATCGGAAGGATTAAGCAGTAAATCTTTCAGCGAGGAAAGGTCGAAATCTACGTCTTCGATTCCCGGAATGTCAGACGGCGCGTTAACCGCAATCACTTTACAACCGGCAGCAAGACCGGCCATTACGCCCGCCGCGGCATCTTCCACCACGACACAATCTTCCGGCGCCAGGCCCAGACGTTCTGCACCCAGCAGATAAGCATCTGGCTTAGGCTTGCCGTGTTTAACCTGTTCTGCCGTGATGAACACTTCCGGCTCAGGCAAATTCGCGGCTTTATGACGCGCACTGGCTACCGGCATGGAACCCGAGGTCACAATCGCCCATGGAATATTCATACGGCTGAGTTCACTCAGAATAAGATGAGCGCCCGGCAGCGCCGTAACCCCTTCAGTATCAGTGGCTTCGATCTTTTCCAGTTTATCGAACTCTTCCTGAATCTTTTCTTCGCTTGCGCCTGCCATGAAATGACGTAAAGAAGTGATTGCCTGTTTGCCATGAATAAAGGCCAGAACATCCTGCGGGTTGGCCCCCCAGCTGAGTGCCCAGTTAATCCATGAGCGTTCTACGGCGGGCAGTGAATCCACTAACGTTCCATCAAGGTCGAACAAAAAACCTTTGCACTCCACAGGCAATTCCTCTTTAGTTATCTCAATTTAGGCATTAATGATTTGCGCTATCTCGACGGCGCTCAAATGGTACTGACGAGGACAAGATTGCCAGACGGCCAGCATGCGCTGGTATTTATCCCACATTTTGGTCTGTGCGTTAAAGCCGTGCGTCCCCGCATCAAAATCAGTGTAACGTCCTTCGGTGTTCACCATAAAGCGGACATAGCTTAAATAGCGGGATTCTGTTGCAGCATCAAAACCGAGGAAATCAATACGGCGGCGATCCAAATCCTGGGTGTCTTTCAGATTGGTCCATGAAACCTGCATCGCATGATGCATCTCCATAATGTTAATTACGGTGCGGCAGGTTTCTTCCGGCAATTCGCCAAAGTCCCTGTCCAGCTCGCGCATTTGCAAACCAAAACCACGTTCGATCACCGTTTGTAACCGGCGATAACGCTCCGCGTTATCAGGGTCCAGCATGGTCATCATTTTATATTGATTCGACAAAATCAGGCGTTGAGCGTTCGTCATTTCCATCGTGAAAATCCTCATGTCTGCATAATGAGCAAAGCATGGCATAGCGCAAAGTTCTGCGAAATCGCAAGCACACCATTCTTTGATTTGGGTCTGGATCTCATCTGAAATAATCACCGGAGGAGACGTTCCTCCGGTCAAAATGCGGCGTAAAACGATGTTAATGACGGGACGGGCAGAATTACAGATCGTCTAAAAAGGTTTTATCAAGCTGCTTGAAAGCCCGCTTCAGGACATCGGCCAGCGACTGATATGTCGGCGTGCCTTCAATCGGGGCTAATGCCTGCCCGGCTTCGACGAGTTTATTGCGCACATCGTGGAACCAGCTCATCAGCGTCGGCGGCAGCGGCGTCAGGGAACGACGGCCAAGCCACCACAACCCTTGCATCGGCAGGCTACAGGCAAAAATAGCGGTCGCCACGGCCGGGCCCAGTTGTCCGCCCATGGCAATTTGCCAGCTCAGCGTGAAAACGGCCACGGCGGGCATAACGCGTACGGCAAATCGGGTGGCACTGGAAATCCGGTTCTCAGGGAATACCGGAGCCAGACGCTTATCTGACGGCCATGTCTTCATGTAGTGCTGCCCGCGCTGGAAAACCTGAAACCAGCCTACGGAGCCTGTTGGCTTACTCGTCATAGATGCACCTCAACTTCACGTATAAAATTTAAAAAATATTTGTAAAACACAAACTGGAGTTTACCACGATAAAATATATTTTGTTTTTGCTGGCACCTGTCGGTATTCTATCGCAGCCTTGCATACCTCTCAGCCGACAAGGTTAATATAAAGTTGGGGCGGAAACGCGAAATTGCAATGTTTTCTCCCTACATTAAGCATAGTGCCTTGCGTCGGGTGGTTTTGTAATTAGTTATTGTATTTTTTGTTAGTGTTTTTACTTATTAGCAACATTCTGAAGAGGCATAACAGGAACGTTTTCGTCTGCAGGACGGACGTTTCACCGTTATCCGGGAGATTAAAAAATCTGCTCCCAACGATTCTTCAGCTTTTTCATCGTCATGCCTGTTATGGCTCTCTGGCATGATGTTAATCATAATTGTCGCCGCCATTATGCGCTACGCTTGATGTCAGACTGACGATTTATTAACCACGTGTATTGTTTTTTTTAAACAGCACCAACAATAAATAGGTACTTCCATGTCGAGTAAGCTTGTACTGGTTCTTAACTGTGGTAGTTCTTCCCTTAAGTTTGCCATCATTGATGCTGCAAACGGTGAAGAACACATTTCAGGTTTAGCCGAATGTTTCCATCTGCCAGAAGCACGCATTAAATGGAAAATGGACGGTGGCAAAGAAGAAGCCGCTTTAGGTGCGGGTGCCGCACACAGCGAAGCGCTGAAATTCATCGTTAACAATATTCTGAGCAAAAAACCTGAACTGTCTGCTGAGCTGGTAGCAATCGGCCACCGCATCGTTCATGGCGGCGAGAAGCTGACTAAATCCATGCTGATCAACGACGCTGTAATCGAGGGTATCAAAGAATCTATCCCGTTTGCACCGCTGCATAACCCGGCCCACCTGATCGGTATTGATGAAGCACTGAAATCTTTCCCTAAACTGGCTGACAAAAACGTTGCTGTCTTCGACACCGCGTTCCATCAGACCATGCCTGAAGAATCTTACCTCTACGCGCTGCCGTACAGCCTGTATAAAGATCACCACATCCGTCGTTACGGCGCACACGGCACCAGCCACTTCTATGTGACTCAGGAAGCCGCGAAAATGCTGAACAAACCAGTGGAAGAAGTGAACCTGATCACTTGCCACCTGGGTAACGGCGGTTCTGTCAGCGCAATCCGTAACGGTAAATGCGTTGATACTTCTATGGGTCTGACCCCGCTGGAAGGTCTGGTCATGGGTACCCGCAGCGGTGACATCGACCCGGCAATCATCTTCCACCTGCATGATTCTCTGGGCATGAGCGTTGATCAAATCAACAAAATGCTGACCAAAGAATCCGGCCTGCTGGGCCTGACTGAAGTCACCAGCGACTGCCGTTATGTTGAAGACAACTACGCCACCAAAGCTGATGCTAAACGTGCAATGGACGTGTTCTGCCACCGTCTGGCGAAATACATCGGTGCATATACTTCACTGATGGAAGGCCGTCTGGACGCTGTCGTGTTCACCGGTGGTATCGGCGAAAACGCGGCAATGGTTCGCGAACTGTCTCTGGACAAACTGGCTCTGCTGGGCTTTGAAGTTGACCACGAGCGTAACCTGGCTGCACGCTTTGGCAAATCCGGTGCTATCAACAAAGAAGGCACCCGTACCGCGCTGGTTATTCCAACCAATGAAGAGCTGGTCATTGCACAAGACGCCGCGCGCCTGACCGCATAAAACGACCCTAAACTGCCAGCGAAAGCTGGCAGTCATTTTCTATTATCATCAAAGGCAAACGCCGCCCGTTTGGACGCACCGCGCAGGATAATCATCGCGCTTATGCTGATCATTATCCCCTCTGCACAAACCTGCGAATGTTCTTGCCTGGCAACCGTCAAAGAGGTTTAGCCGTGTCCCGTACAATTATGTTGATCCCCACAGGCACCAGCGTAGGTCTGACCAGCGTCAGCCTGGGTGTGATCCGTGCCATGGAACAAAAAGGCGTCAGCCTGAGCATCTTCAAGCCTATCGCGCAACCGCGCACCGGCGGTGATGCTCCGGACCAGACCACCACCATCATTCGTGCTAACTCCACCGTGACCGCAGCGGAACCGCTGAAAATGAGCCACGTTGAAACCTTGCTGAGTTCAAACCAGCAAGACGTGCTGATGGAAGAAATCATTGCGCGTTACCACGAAAACACCAAAGACGCTGAAGTCGTTCTGGTTGAAGGCCTTGTTCCTACGCGTAAGCACCAGTTCGCGAACGCCCTGAACTATGAAATCGCCAAAACCCTGAACGCAGAAATCGTCTTCGTTCTGGCGCTGGGTAACGATTCTCCGGCACAGCTGAAAGAGCGCATCGAACTGGCGCGCAGCAGCTTCGGCGGCAGCAAAAACAAAAACATCACCGGCGTTATCATCAACAAACTGAACGCACCGGTTGACGATCAGGGTCGTACACGTCCTGACCTGTCTGAAATCTTCGATGATTCCACCAAAGCCAGCGTTGCCAACGTTGATCCGACTCAGCTGTTTGCCAACAGCCCGCTGCCGGTTCTGGGTTGCATTCCTTGGAGCTTCGAGCTGATTGCCACCCGCGCAATCGACATGGCGAAACACCTGAATGCCCGCATCATCAACGAAGGTGATGTCAAAACCCGCCGCGTGAAGTCCGTGACGTTCTGCGCACGCAGCATTCCTCATATGCTGGAACATTTCCGTCCGGGTTCCCTGCTGGTGACGTCCGCAGACCGTCCTGACGTGCTGGTTTCCGCGTGTCTGGCCGCAATGAACGGCGTTGAGATCGGCGCAATCCTGCTGACCGGCGGTTATGAAATTGATGACCGTATCAACCAGTTGTGCGAACGTGCCTTCCAGACTGGCCTGCCGGTCTTCATGGTAGACACCAACACCTGGCAGACTTCCCTGAGCCTCCAAAGCTTCAATCTGGAAGTGCCTGCGGACGACCATCAGCGCGTTGAGAAACTGCAACAATACGTGGCTTCTCACATCAACGCTGACTGGATTAACTCCCTGAGCGCACACTCCGAGCGTTCACGTCGTCTGTCTCCTCCGGCCTTCCGTTATCAGCTGACCGAACTGGCCCGCAAAGCCGGCAAACGTATCGTGCTGCCAGAAGGCGACGAGCCGCGTACCGTGAAAGCCGCAGCGCTGTGTGCTGAACGTGGTATCGCGGAATGCGTTTTGTTGGGTAACCCTGACGAAATCAAACGCGTTGCAGCCGCTCAGGGCGTAACGCTGGGTAAAGGCATCGAAATCGTTGATCCGGTTGCTGTGCGTGAAGAATACGTTGCCCGTCTGGTTGAGCTGCGTAAAAGCAAAGGGATGACCGAAGTGGTTGCCCGCGAACAACTGGAAGACAACGTGGTTCTGGGCACACTGATGCTCGAACAGGGTAACGTTGACGGCCTGGTTTCCGGTGCTGTTCACACTACCGCAAACACCATCCGTCCTCCGTTGCAGCTGATCAAAACCGCACCGGGCAGCTCACTGGTTTCTTCCGTATTCTTCATGCTGTTGCCTGACCAGGTTCTGGTTTACGGTGACTGCGCGATCAACCCGGATCCAACCGCTGAACAGCTGTCAGAAATCGCAATCCAGTCTGCGGATTCCGCGGCTGCATTCGGTATCGAACCGCGCGTTGCGATGATCTCCTACTCTACCGGCAACTCCGGTGCAGGCAGCGACGTTGAGAAAGTGCGTGAAGCGACCCGTCTGGCGCAGGAAAAACGTCCTGACCTGATCATCGATGGCCCGCTGCAATACGACGCCGCTATCATGGCTGACGTAGCGAAATCCAAAGCACCAAACTCACCGGTTGCAGGTAAAGCTACCGTGTTCATCTTCCCTGATCTGAACACCGGTAACACCACGTATAAAGCGGTACAGCGTTCTGCGGATCTGGTCTCTATCGGGCCGATGTTGCAGGGCATGCGCAAACCGGTTAACGACCTGTCCCGTGGCGCACTGGTTGACGATATCGTCTACACCGTAGCCCTGACTGCGATTCAGTCTGCTCAGGCAGAAGCGGCGGTTCCGGCTAAATAAGCTGACCCCTCTGAACGCAAAACGCCGGTCTTGATGACCGGCGTTTTTTTGGCGCAAAGGAAATTACAGCAACGCTTTTGCGGCTTCCAGAATATGCTCTGCCGTCAGGCCATACTCCTGCTGTAAAAATTCCTGTGTTCCCACCTGACCGTAACGCTCTTTCACACCGACACGGCGCATCGGTACAGGGTGATTCTCTACCAGCACTTCAGCTACCGCCGATCCCAGACCGTTATGAATACTGTGGTTCTCACAGGTCACGATTTTGCCCGTTTTCGCGGCGTACTTAATGATGATGTCTTTATCGATAGGTTTGAGTGTAAACATGTCGATCACGGCGGCGCTGACGCCTTCACGCTCCAGCATTTCTGCCGCCTTCAGCGCTTCCGCCACCATAATACCGTTGGCAATCAGCGTCACATCGCTGCCGTCGCGCAGCAGATTCGCCTTGCCGATGGTGAACGTCGAACCTTCCTTATAAACCTGCGTGGCCTGTTTGCGGATAGTCCGCACCCAGTAAAATCCTTTCAGATCCATCAGCTGCAACAGGATATTGCGGAACATCACCGCGTCGGTCACTTCCATCACCACCGAGCTTGCCAGCCCGCGTACAATGCCCATATCTTCAAAAGACATGTGAGTCCCGCCATTGTGGCAGGCGCTGACGCCCGCATCCGAGGCGATGATTTTGACGTTATTCTTCTGGTAATCCAGCGACATAAAAAGCTGGTCGAAACAGCGGCGGCTGGCAAAAGCGGTAAACGTATGCACAAACGGCACGCGTCCGGTCAGCGATAAACCGGCCGCCACGCCAATCACGTTGGCTTCCATAATGCCGCAGTTAATCACGTGATCCGGGTGGTCTTTATGCACGCCGTCCATTGCCATTGAGCTCATCAGATCCGCTTCCAGCGCGATAATCGGCGTGTTCTCGACAATCTTCTCGCGAACGGTATTGGCATAGACTTTACGCATCTCAACCGCATCTTTCTGCAATTCCAGCGTGACTTCAAACATGGGCGGCCTCCAGCTCAGCAATAGCGTTTTCAATTTCCAGTTTTACATCCGGCGTTAAGCGCAGGTGATGGGAGTTCGCCAGTTGTTCGAGATACTTCACGCCCTGCCCTTTTATGCTGTCGAGGATCACCACCAGCGGGCGCTGTTCTGCATGACGAACCGGCGTAACGGCTTCACTGATAGCCACCACGTCATCGCCTTTAATGGTCTGAACATCAAACCCGAATGCACTGAATTTTCCTGCCAGATCAAACGGCTTAATTACTTCGTCCAGTGTGCCGTCGAGTTGCTGTTTGTTGTAATCGATGAACAGCGTCAGATTGTGCAGATTGTGGTGAGCGATGAACTGGAAGGCTTCCCAGCACTGGCCTTCGTTGAGTTCGCCATCGCCAAGGATGCAGAAAACGCGGTTGGAACGGCCTGCCAGTTTATGGGAAAGCGCCATGCCCGCCGCGATGGAAACGCCCTGCCCAAGTGATCCGGTTGTGGCATCCACACCCGTGGTGCGCAGACGATCCGGATGGCTCGGCAAACGGGTGCCGTTTTGGTTCAGCGTTTGCAACTCACTGACCGGGAAATAACCTTTCAGCGCCAGTGTGGCGTAAAGCGCCGGGCCCGCGTGGCCTTTGGAAAGCACGAAATAATCGCGCTCCGGCCAGTCCGGTTTATTCGGGTCGATACGCATCACATCACCGTACAAAACAGCCAGCGTTTCCACCACTGACATACTGCCGCCGTAGTGCCCGAACCCCAGACCGGTCAGCATTTTCAGCGTCTCGATGCGGATATGGCGGGCCAGTTCACGAACCTCCTGGACATCTTTCATCTTGATGGGTCCTTATTTTAGTGAGCACTTATCCTGGCCTGTTATTGCTAACAGGCAGGACAGTGTTTCCCGGATGGATTTAAGAAACGTATTGATGCAGGGAATTACTTCTCAGTGACTTCTTTATCAGCCACTGGTTTTTTGCCGAGATAGTTCCAGGCAACCAGTACCGCGAAGATGCCGACAATCAGCGCCATGATGCCTTCCTTCGACATGAAACGGGCCAGATTACCCAGCAGGATGCCGATGACGCCGAAGTCCGCATCTGAGAATGTCGCGTTGGCAAAGCCCAGCGCGCCAAGCACTGGCAACAGCAGAACCGGCAGGAAGGTAATCAGCACGCCGTTGGCAAAAGCACCGACCATCGCGCCGCGGCGACCACCGGTTGCGTTACCAAACACGCCCGCCGTTGCTCCGGTGAAGAAGTGCGGTACAACACCCGGCAGGATCAGCACCAGATGCATCTGGCCTAGCAGGAACAGTCCGACCAGCCCCCCAAGGAAACTGAACAAGAAACCAATCAGCACAGCATTTGGCGCGTACGGATACACAACCGGACAATCCAGCGCCGGGCGGGCATTCGGCACCAGTTTTTCGGAGAAGCCGACGAACGCCGGAACGATTTCAGCCAGAATCAGACGCACACCTTGCAAGATGATGAACACACCGGCCGCAAAGGTAATCGCCATGATGATGGAGTACACCAGATAGTTCTGGCCAGCGCTGTAGGTTTGCTCGACGAAAATCTGCCCGGCAAACACCGCCATAATCAGGTAAATGATGATCATGGTCAGCGAGATGGAGATTGAGCTGTCACGCAGGAAACTGAGGTTTTTAGGCAAGTTCATTTCTTCGGTTGAGCGTGAGCCCTTGCCGACTTTGCTGCCGATCCAGCCCGATAAAACATAACCGATGGTGCCGAAATGGCCGAATGCCACATCGTCGCTGCCGGTGATTTTACGCATATAACGTTGCGCGAGTGCCGGGAAGAACGCCATGATCAGGCCCAGCGTCAGGGAACCGGTGAAAACCAGTGCAACCCCTTCAAAACCGGCAACGGTCAGGATAACGCTGATCATACAGGCCATATAAAACGTGTGATGTCCGGTCAGAAACACATATTTTAGACGGGTAAAGCGCGCCACAACCAGGTTTGCCACCATACCGAACGCCATAATTAATGCCGTCGGTGCACCAAACTTCTCAAGTGCGATGGAAACAATGGCTTCGTTGTTTGGAATAATACCCTGGATATTAAAAGCATGTTCAAACATGCCGCCGAGTGGATTTAATGCGCCCACTAATACGGTGGCACCGCCAGCCAATACTAAAAAGCCCAGTATTGTTTTAACGGTTCCCTTGACGACATCTGAAAAGTTTTTCTTTTGCGCAACCAGGCCAATTAATGCAATAAGCCCGACCAGTACAGAAGGCACTTTTAATATATCAACCACAAACTTGAGCGTTTCCTGGATAAACATATCCACCTCGTTTGTCTATTCGTTTTATTTGTAGGGTTATTCAGTGCCGGTCAGGACACTGGGTGTTTTTCAAAATGCGCAATCAGTTTGGTTTCAAGTTCATTAATATCAATAATATTCGTAATGACTACCAGCTGGTTTTCCGGAATACTGGCACTGGCGGCAATGTCCTTCGCCATGACAAAGAGATCCGCTTCACCCGGGATAGCTGATGACAAATCGGAGTGCTGAACATCGGCCTGAATGTTTAATTTCTTCAGGACTTTCTTGATATTCATTTCTACCATAAAGCTGCTGCCTAAACCGGAACCGCAAATCGCCATAATCTTCATAAATTCACCTGATTTTTATCTGTTTTGAAAGGCGTAGGGTACACGTATCCGCTACGCAGGATAATGCATATGAAAAACACTATTTTTCTGAGAGTGAAATCGTCGGCCTGTTAATAATTAAAACAACTCTTAACCTAAATTAATAACGGGCGATGACTTCCTGTATTTCATGTAAGGCTTTGGCATGGAATATTTTCTGCATATCTTCTTCACTGGAGAACAATTCCGCCAGTTCGGAAATAAGCTCAATATGGCTGTGCTTATCGGGTGCAGATAACATCACGACCGTATACACCGGGTCGTTATCTGCCGAATTAAACTTCACCCCGTGCGGCAATGTCAGTAAAGACAATCCTAATCCGTTAGCGCCCTCTTCCGGCCTGGCATGTGGCATCGCAATGCCGGGTGCCAGAACAAAATACGGTCCCAGTTTTTCACGCTGAGCAAAAATTGCCGTCAGATAGTCGGGCGTAATCGTCCCTTCTTTCAGCAACGGTTCAGCGCTCACTTCCACAGCCTGACGCCAGTCAGTGATATCTGTTCTGATCTGAATCCTCTCAGAAGTCAGCCAATCATTCAGCATAGTTATGGCTCCGGTTTATTTTTTTAAGATGGCGGGTCGAATTTCCCCCAGACACCACCAACGATCCAGACTCTACTTCAGCGGTAGCGTTAACATCTGTGATACAACTCACAAAGATAGCGCTACCAAACTTCTATCATTAAGATCTGTGATAGCGCTATCAAAAATAGTCCCATTGCGGAACCATCAGCCCGCTGGCCGCACAAATAACGGTATACTTTGTCTGGAAATTGCCGATAATTTACCGAATTCTGCCGTGGTTGCTGTTCGATACCGGTCCTGCTGCGGCCTGTTTTTTTCGCTATGCCTGCGGGTATAATTTGTGCGCAAGATGCGCAGCCAGGATCGTGAATGTCCATTAACAAAAAAAGACGCAGTACCGGAAGAGTGACGCTGGCCGATGTCGCGCAGCTTGCGGGCGTGGGAAGCATGACCGTTTCACGCGCACTGCGAACGCCGGAACAGGTCTCCGATAAGCTGCGGGAAAAGATTGAAGAAGCGGTCAGTCAGCTGGGATATCTGCCCAATCAGGCCGCGAGTTCGCTGGCCTCAGCGTCCTCCAATACTATTGCGATGATTGTGCCGAGCCTTTCTGAATCCGGTTGCGCCGAGATGTTCGCCGGTCTGCAAAAAGTGCTGCAACCCGCCGGATATCAGATCATGCTCGCCGAGTCCCAGCACCGGATCGAGCGTGAAGAAAAGCTGCTGGAAACCCTGCTCTCTTATAATCTGGCTGCCGCTATTTTGTTGTCGGTCGAACACTCCGCTAACGTGCGTCAGTGGCTGGATAATCTGACCATTCCGGTTCTTGAAATTGGTGCGCTGACTGACTCCCCGATAGACATGAATATTGGGATTGATTACGTTGAAGCCATGTTTCAGCTCACGCAAACCGTGGTGGCAAAGGGTTATCAGAACATCGGTATGCTGTGTGCCAATCAGGAACAGTGGATTTTCCAGCAACACCTGCAAGGCTGGCGCAAGGCGATGCTCAAGGCGCACATGTCGCCGCATCGCGTAATTAACGCGGCTGAACCGGCCTGCTTCTCAACTGGTGCACAGCAGTTACCGGAATTCCTGCTCGCCTGGCCGGAAATTGACGCACTGGTGTGTGTTTCTGACGATCTGGCCTGCGGCGCACTGTACGAATGTCAGCGACGTCGCATCAAAGTGCCGGACGACCTGGCCGTTGTCGGGTTTGGTAACGCAGATGTGAGCAAAGTCTGCCAGCCGCCGCTGACGACGATAGCGATCCCGCACAAAGAAATTGGAATACGCGCCGCGCAGGCACTGCTGGCGAGGATTAACGACGAAGAATGGGAAGAAGTGACGATCGCCTCGTCATTGTGTAAGCGGGACAGTTGCTAGAAAAGCGGCGGACAACTTTACATCGTCCGCCGGTGGCCTTACTCCGCGTCACCTTCAGAGCGCGCGCTGTCTTCATCCTGCACGCTTTCCGGGGCTAACACAGACGGTTCGCGCGTCAGCGGTTTACCGTGTTCTTTTTCGTTGTTGCGCGTCATCCACAGGGACAATGCCTTCAGGGAATCCGGGGTGAATTCGTCACAACGTGCCGTAATTTCTTCCGGCGTCATCCAGCGGACGGCATCAATCTCTTCTTCCTGCAAAGCGAAAGGCCCGTGTGAAACGCAGCTAAATAGTGCGCCCCAGACGCGGCATTTATTCTCTTCCTCGAAGTAGAACTGCCCGTGTTCAGCAAACGGAACACCGGCAATGCCCAGCTCTTCTTCCGCTTCACGGCGGGCAGAATCAAGGATGTTTTCACCGCTTTGTACCACTCCGCCGGCCGTGGCATCGAGCCAGCCCGGGTAGAAGTCTTTAATTTCAGTTCGGCGCTGAACCAAAATATTGCCCATGCCGTCATGAACCACAATATAGCTGGCACGGTGACGCAGGACCTGAGCGCGCATTTGTTGTCGGCTGGCCTGGGCAATGACCTCGTTTTCTTCGTTGACGATATCTACCCATTCATCCGTACTGATGTTTTGCTCTTGTTCTGACATCCGATGAACCTTCTCTTTTAAGCGCTGGTCTGTGCGCAATAAGTCTGTGCGCAGTGATTTTGCAACACGTCGATAATGTTCGGAGATTCTATCTGGGTCTGCGGGGTTGCTTCAATAGCCATGGATGCATTGGTGCATGGTAAAAGCTAAGTTATGGCGCAAAGTTCGCCATCAGACAACTCTGACATAGACTCCTATTTACCCACGTTATGTTACCCTATTAAATCTGATAATAAGCTTGTGATTAGCAGTAACACATAGGCGCATTTCGCCCCGCAAATCGCCAAGAGTGATTAAAACAACGCAGGAGGCAATATGATTGATCTTTATTATGCACCAACACCTAATGGCCATAAAATTTCTCTTTTTCTTGAAGAGAGTGGCCTGCAATACCGGCTCCACCGCATTGATATCAGCGCCGGAGACCAGTTCAAACCTGAATTCCTCGCCCTATCCCCGAACAACAAAATCCCGGCCATTGTCGACAGCCAGCCTGTTGACGGCGGCGCGCCCGTCAGCGTTTTTGAATCCGGCGCCATTTTGCAGTATCTGGCAGAAAAAACCGGGAAATTCCTGAGCAAAGAGCTGCGCGAGCGCACATCCACGCTGGAATGGCTCTACTGGCAGGTGGCCGGATTTGGTCCGATGCTTGGCCAGAACCATCACTTCACGCATTACGCCCCGCAGCCGGTGCCTTACGCCATCGAACGTTTCCTTCAGGAAACCCGACGTCTGTACGGCGTTCTGAACCGCCAGCTGGAAAAAAACGCCTATATCGCCGGTGACCATTACAGCATTGCGGATATCGCCACGTATCCGTGGGTGGTGGCGCACGAGCGTCAGCGCGTTGATCTGGCTGAATACCCGGCCGTCCGCAACTGGTTTGAACGAGTTAAAGCGCGTCCGGCCACCCAAAAAGCCTACGCGCTGGCCTCTGTGCAATAAGCCTTCCCGCCTCCGGTATCTGCCGGAGGCGTTCTGATTTCCGCTGAATAAATAATTCCTAATTGTGCTCCATATCGCGCGTTAATGGTGATGACTCATCTATGATTAGAGACAGTTCATCCGCGTATTCAGACAGTTAAGGATCACGATATGAAGATCTTGATTACCGGCGCTACCGGGCTTATTGGCCGTAAACTCACGGAACGGCTTCTCGGGCAATCTCATCAGATTACTGCGCTAAGCCGTGCGCCTGAACGTGCGGCAAAACTGCTGGGGCCACAGGTTCAGATCTGGGAAACCCTCGACGGCAAAACATCGCTGGACGATTTTGACGCGGTAATTAATCTGGCGGGCGAGCCGATCGCCGACAAACGCTGGACGAAAGAGCATAAAGCCTTGCTGTGCGAAAGCCGCTGGCAGTTAACGGAAAAGCTGGCGACGCTGATCAACGCCAGCCAGACGCCGCCTTCGGTATTCATTTCCGGCTCCGCCGTGGGTTATTACGGCGATCAGGGTCAGGCGCTGGTGCCGGAGGATGAACCGCCAAATAAGCAATTTACCTGGCAACTGTGCGCCCGCTGGGAAGCGCTCGCGCTGACTGCCGAAAGCCCGCGCACCCGCGTTTGTCTGCTGCGTACGGGTATCGTTCTGGCTGAAAAAGGCGGCGCGCTGGCCAAAATGGTGCTGCCTTTCCGCGCCGGTCTGGGCGGTCCGCTGGGCGATGGCCAGCAATATATGCCGTGGATCCATATCGATGACATGATTGATGGCATCATTTTCCTGCTGACGCACGAAACGCTCTCCGGCCCGTTCAATATGGTTTCGCCTTATCCTGCCCGCAATGAACAGTTCAGCGCCCTGCTCGGTGAAGTCCTGCACCGGCCGGCGTTTATGCGCGCGCCTTCGCCGGTAGTGCGCCTGCTGATGGGGGAATCCGCCGTACTGGTGCTGGGAGGCCAGCGGGCCGTGCCGCGCAGGCTGGAAGCAGCTGGATTTGTGTTTAAGCATCAGGAATTGAAAGAAGCCCTGGAGGATTTGCAGGGGTGATTGGGCAAGTCTTGCTCATGCATGTGAAGAAAAACCGTTTTGGCGTTGCTCCTCCCCCTGCAAAGGGGGAGGAGCAGACTACACGGATCGTTTTACTCCTTCACATCCACCTGATAAAAAACATGTTTCCCAAACGGGTCAATCTCATACCCACTCACTTCTTTCCTCACAGGTTCGAAAATCGTCGAGTGCGCGATCATCACCGCAGGAGCCTGATCATGCATCATCTGCTGAGCCTGCTCGTAGAGCGCGACACGCTTCGCATGGTCGGTGGTTTCCTTGGCTTCGGTAATCAGCTGGTCGAACGGCGGATAACACCATTTCGCGGAGTTTGAACCGCCTTTTGCTGCATTACAGGTAAACAGCGGGCCGAAGAAGTTATCCGGGTCGCCGTTGGCCGTTGTCCAGCCCATCAGCGCAGCCATATGTTCGCCGTTACGGATACGGGTCTGATATTCGCCCCACTCATAGCTGATGATGTGCGCTTTCACGCCAATCTTCGCCCAGTCAGCCTGAATCATCTCCGCCATGCGGCGCGCGTTCGGGTTGTACGGACGCTGAACCGGCATCGCCCACAGATCGATATCAAAACCGTTCGGCATCCCGGCTTCTGCCAGCAAGGCTTTAGCTTTCTCCGGCGAATAATCGTAATCCACCAGCTTATCGTTATAACTCCAGACACCCGTTGGCAGCAGCGTTTTGGCGACAGTTCCGGTGCCGTGGAAAACAGCGTCGATGATTTGCGGCTTATTGATCGCCATGCTCAGCGCCTGACGCACTTTCACATTATCAAGCGGTGGCTTCTGGGTGTTAAACGACAGGAAACCGGTGTTCAGACCGGATTTGCTCATCAGATTAATGTCTTTGTTGGCACGCAGACGATCAAGATCGGCCGGATTCGGGAACGGCATCACCTGACATTCGTTTTTCTCAAGCTTGGCCATGCGCATCGAGGCGTCTGGCGTGATGGTGTACACCAGACGATCGATTTTAGATTTGCCCTGCCAGTAATCCGGGAACGCTTTGTACAGCAGGCGCGTGTCTTTCTGATACTGCACCAGCTCAAACG
Source organism: Rahnella sp. BCC 1045 (assembly GCF_019049615.1). Taxonomy (NCBI): domain Bacteria; kingdom Pseudomonadati; phylum Pseudomonadota; class Gammaproteobacteria; order Enterobacterales; family Yersiniaceae; genus Rahnella; species Rahnella sp. BCC 1045. Next base: position 19,628 of record NZ_JAFMOZ010000141.1, read on the forward strand.
GACCGGTGCCGATCGGGTTCTGATCCACCTTCTCCGGCGTACCGGCTTTCAGCATCTGATCGGCATATTCTGCCGAGAGGATAGACGCAAAATACCAGGCCAGATCGGCGACAAATGGCGCTTCCGGGCGGGTCAGATTGAAGCGCACGGTGTAATCATCCACCCTGTCGATACTGCCAATCAGATCACCCAATTTCAGGCTGTCGAAGTTCAGATACGTGCCGCCGGAGATTTTATGGTAAGGATTATTTTCGTCTTTCTGACGCATGAACGAGAAGATAACATCGTCAGCATTAAAGTCGCGGGTCGGCGTGAACAGTTTGCTGCTCTGGAATTTCACGCCTTTGCGCAGATGGAACGTGTAGGTTTTGCCGTCCGGGCTGACATCCCAGCTTTCCGCCAGGCTTGGCACCAGCTCCGTCGTGCCGGTTTTGAAATCCACCAGACGATTGTAAATCGGCACGGCGCTGGCATCCACCGAGGTGCCCGAGGTGTAAAGTTGCGGGTTGAATTGCTCCGGCGAACCCTCAGAGCAGTAAACCAGCGTTTTCGCCGAAGCGCCGCCGGTGAGGGCTAATGCCAGTAAACCTGTGCTTATTTTTAAGATGTTGTGTTTCATTCTTTTCCCTATTTTCCCTGTCCGGAGAGTGTTTAGATCTTCTTCATCGTGGAACATAAAGCAAAAACAGATTAACATCTGGATAACACCTAGTAATGCTTTGTTATATATGAAAATCTTATAACAACACACCTTATTGGCGATCATTCAGAGGTCAAGATGTCGACACAAATCGCAAAACAGCTTACCGAACGTTTCTACCGCTATCTCTCCGTGACGTCACAAAGTGATGCCAGTGCGACTACGCTGCCGAGTACGCCGGGGCAACATGATATGGCGCGTTTACTGGCCGATGAGCTGCACCAGCTCGGTCTGGAAAACATTCAGATTGACCAACACGCGACCGTTACTGCCGTCAAACCGGGCACGAAAAAAGGTGGCCCGCGCATCGGTTTTATTACGCATATTGATACCGTGGATGTCGGCCTGCGCCCTGACATTCACCCGCAAACACTGCGTTTCACCGGCGATGATTTGTGTCTCAATAAAGAACAGGATATCTGGCTGCGACCTGCGGAAAGGCCTGAGATTTTACCGTATCTGGGCGAGGAGATTATTTTCAGTGATGGCACCAGCGTACTCGGCGCGGACAATAAAGCGGCCGTCACCGTGGTGATGACGCTGCTGGAAAACCTCGGCGCAGAGCAGGAATACGGCGATATCGTGGTAGCGTTTGTCCCTGATGAAGAAATCGGCCTGCGCGGCGCAAAAGCGCTGGATCTCGCCCGTTTTGACGTGGATTTCGCCTACACCATAGACTGCTGCGAGCTTGGCGAAGTGGTATACGAAAACTTCAACGCTGCTGCCGCTGAAATTACCTTTACCGGCGTCACCGCGCATCCGATGTCAGCCAAAGGCGTGCTGGTGAATCCGCTGCTGATGGCACAGGACTTCATCAGTCATTTCGACCGCGCTGAGACGCCGGAAAATACCGAAGGCCGCGAAGGTTATGTGTGGTTTAACGGCATGAGCGCCTCGCAGCAAGGGGCTAAGCTGAACGCGTCAATCCGCGATTTTGACAGCGCCAGTTTTGCTGCACGTAAGCAGAAAATTCACGACGTCGCGAAAGACATTGCCGCGCAATATCCGGCGGCAAAAGTGTCAGTTGAAATCAGCGATACCTACAGCAATATCAGCAGCGCCATCGGCGAAGACCGTCGTGCGATTGATTTGATTTTTGCGGGTCTTAAAGAGATTGGCGTTGAGCCGAAAGTGATCCCGATGCGCGGCGGTACCGACGGCGCAGCGCTGTCAGCGAAAGGTTTGCTGACGCCAAACTACTTCACCGGCGCGCATAATTTCCACTCGAAATATGAGTTCCTGCCGGTGAATTCGTTTGTGAAATCCTATGAACTGACCGTACAGCTTTGCCTGCTGGCTGCGAAAGGCTGATCCTGCTTTAGTTGAGAAAAACCCACACGCCATCCCAGCCTTCCCCTCGTAAGAGGGGAAGGAGCACGGATATCACTTCAATGCACCTGAAAGGAACTGTTGCAGACGGGCACTTTTCGGGTTGCCAAAGACTTCATCAGGATCACCCTGCTCTTCGATAACGCCCTGATGCAGGAAAATCACATGGCTGGAAACGTGACGGGCAAATTCCATTTCGTGTGTGACCACCACCATGGTTTTCCCCTCTTCCGCCAGTTTTTGCATGATGCGCAAGACTTCGCCTACCAGTTCAGGGTCAAGTGCTGACGTCGGTTCATCGAACAGCAGCACTTCCGGTTCCATCGCCAGTGCACGCGCGATAGACACGCGCTGTTGCTGTCCGCCTGACAAGTTTACCGGATATTTCCCCTGCGCACGGGCATCGATGCCCACTTTATCGAGGTATTTCACCGCACGTTCGCGCGCTTCGGCTTTGCTTAATCCCAGCACCTGAACCGGCGCTTCCATCACGTTTTCCAGCACCGTCATGTGGCTCCACAAATTGAAATGCTGGAAGACCATCGTCAGTTTAGTGCGCAGCAGTTGCAGCTGTTTTTTGTCGAAAACTTTCAGTTGCCCGTCGGTGTCGCGCACCATACGGATATCCTGATTATTGACGCTGATCGAACCTTCGCTCGGTTTTTCCAGGAAGTTAATGCAGCGCAAAAAGGTACTTTTTCCGGAACCGGACGAACCGATAATGCTGATGACATCGCCCGCATTTGCAGACAAAGACACACCTTTCAGCACTTCGTGGTCACCGTAGCGTTTGTGTAAGTCGAGAACCGCTAATTTGTTTTCTGGCATAATATTTATATCCGCAATGGTTATTTTTATCAGTGGCTTGACTGAGGCTTCACGTGCGCCAGCCAGCGTTTTTCCGCCTTGCGGAACAGACCAATCAGGACAAAAGAAACACAAAGATAAATCACCGCCGCAATCCCGAATGCGTAAAAAGGCTGATAGGTCGCGGAGTTAATATCACGGGCGATTTTCAGCACATCCGGCACCGTGGCGGTAAAGGCCAGCGCGGTGGAATGCAGCATCAGAATCACTTCATTACTGTACGCAGGCAGCGCGGTGCGCAGAGCCGACGGCAAAATAATGCAGGTATACAGTTTAAAGCGTGAGAAACCGTACGCATTAGCCGCTTCAATTTCACCGTGCGGAACGGAGCGGATCGCGCCGGCAAAAATCTCGGTGGTGTACGCGCAGGTATTGAGCGTCAGCGCCAAAATCGTACAGTTCAGCCCGCTGCGGAAGAAAGCATTGAGGAAGTCTGTGCCACGCACAATTTCCAGGCTGTACATGCCGGAGTAAAACACCAGCAGCTGCACGTAAAGCGGTGTACCGCGAAAAACGTAGGTATAAAGCCAGATTGGATAGCGCAGGAATTTGTTGGAGGAAACGCAGCCAACCGCCATCGGCACCGCCAGTAATCCGCCCATCACGACGGAGCTTATTAACAGCCACAGCGTAATCGCCAGTCCGGTAAAACGGTAACCGTCGCTGTACAGCAAGGACATGCCGTATTGTTGTAAAATTTCGATCATAGGTCCGCCCTCTTCACACCCAGCGAATAACGGCGATCAAGCCAGACCAGCACGCCGTTCGACAGCGTGGTGAAAATCAGATAAACCACACCCGCGACAATCGCGAAGTAGAAAGGCTGATACGTGCCTTTGCCTGCCAGCTGCGTCGCTTTCACCACGTCATTCAGGCCAAGCAGGGACACCAGCGCGGTGGCTTTCAATATAACCTGCCAGTTGTTGGCAATGCCGGGCAGCGCAAAACGCATCATGGCCGGGAATAAAATACGACGAAAAATCTGCGAGCCGCTGAAACCAAACGCCGTCGCGGCTTCAATCTGACCGCGGGGAACCGCCATAAAAGCACCGCGGAACGTCTCGGTAAAATAAGCGCCGTAAATAAAACCCAGGGTAATAATACCCGCGCTCATAGGATCGATATCAATCTGAGAAAAACCTAAGGATTCAGTCAGGCTGTTAAGCGCAATCTGCAATCCGTAGAAAATAAGCAACATTAAAACCAGGTCAGGGACGCCGCGAATAAGCGTGGTGTAACAACCAAAAATACCCGAAATAACCCGGCTTTTTGACAGTTTCCCGCCAGCCCCGATAAGCCCGATCACCAACGCTAAAATCACTGACGAAATCGCCAGCTCCAGTGTCACCAATGTGCCCTGGATAATTACCTGGGAATACCCATACAGCATGTATTTGTCCTGTCTTCAGTGGATCCCGGCGCAGGTTACGCTAACCCTGCGTCAGAACCGCAGGGAGCGGCGAACCGCTCCCTTTGGCACATCTCACAGCGCAAATCAGCCGCCGTAAACGTCAAAATCGAAGTATTTTTTGGCCAGTTTGTCGTAAGTACCGTCTTTACGCATGCTGTCGAATGCTTTGTTTAGCGCAGCCTGCAAATCGGTTTCGTTCTTACGCAGACCCATGCCTGTGCCCACACCGAAGAATTTATCGTCTTTCACGGAAGGACCCGCGAACGCGTAATCTTTACCGGCAGCCTGTTTCAGGAAGCCTTCGCTGCCTGCCACTTCATCCTGGAAAGCCACATCCAGACGACCTGAGGCCAGATCAGCGTAGATCAGATCCTGGTTCTGGTAAGCCACCACGTTGATGCCTTTTGGCTGCCACATTGCGTTGGCATAGGCTTCCTGAGTAGAACCTTGCAGAACACCGACGTTTTTGCCTTTCAGCGCGTCCAGCGTTGGCAGAATTTTAGAACCTTTTGGCGCGATCAGACGGGCGTTAGCCGCGTACAGTTTTTCCGTGAAATCAATTTCCTGCTGACGTTTTTCAGTGATCGACAGTGAAGAGATAATCGCATCAATTTTCTTCGCTTTCAGAGAAGGGATCAGCGCATCAAAGTCACTTTCAACGTAAGTACATTTGATGGCTGCGCGTTTACACATCTCGTTAGCCAGGTCGATATCAAAACCTACCAGCTTGCCGCTGGAGTCTTTTGATTCAAATGGGGCGTAAGTCGGATCAGTACCGATATTAATTGCTTTAGGCGCGGCAGCAAATGCACTACCTGCACTGGCTAAGACCAGAACCAGCGGAAGAACCTTGAACAACTTTTTCATACATTAGCCTCAGTGATTATTCATCTGTTGTGGTTGTGTGTGCGTGAATGAACGTCTTTTTATAGTTTGCTGAACGGCGCAAATGGCTTTTTGCCAGGTTTTCTCATGCACGTTCCGTGCCGTTTCTCCGTAAGGTCATTTTCATCTCATGAAGAACGAAAACCGTTCAAAAAAGCATCGGGATAATGAAAGTTTTCAAAGGTCTGAAGGAAGAATAGCTGAAGCGCCCTTGAACACTGCACCTTAATGAATCAAATTGTGATCATTGTTGGTGCAATGTAACGGTATTGCGCAAAAGAGGTGCGTAACGCGGTGAGAAAGTTTAGTGACTGCCCTGCCATCGAACAAATAAGTCTTGCGGAAGCTCGATATCAAACTGGTCGATCACCCGGTTGACGGTCTGATCGATAATATCTTCCACGGTTGCCGGCCGGTGATAAAACGCCGGAACCGGCGGCATAATAATCGCGCCCAGCTCGGCGGCCTGCGTCATCAGCCGTAAATGCCCCAGATGCAGCGGGGTTTCACGCACGCAAAGTACAAGGCGTCGCCTTTCCTTGAGCACAACATCCGCCGCGCGCGTCAGTAAACCGTCGGTATAACTGTTCACAATGCCGGAAAGGGTTTTGACCGAACAAGGCAAAATCACCATGCCCGTGGTTTTAAATGAGCCGGAGGAGATACTGGCGGCGATATCGCGGGAATCATGCACGACGTCGGCCAGCGCCTGAACATCGCGCAGTGTCAGATCCGTTTCCAGCGTCAGCGTCTGGCGGGCGGCATTGCTCATCACCAGATGGGTTTCAATATCCGGCACGCTCTGCAAAACCTGCAAAAGCCTGACACCATAAATTGCGCCGCTGGCGCCGGAAATACCGACAATAAGTCGTTTCATGAACACTGCCTTAGAAAATGTTACCGGACCTGATGCCGCCAATACTGACATAAATTCAGACATAAAAAAACGCGCCCGCCCGGAGTTCACCGGAGGAGCGCGTTTAAGCGGATGTCAGCAACCGGCTAATCAGCCTTCGTTGTGCATCTCAAGGTTTTCCGCTTCCTGCTGACCACGCAACGCCTGAGCGTCGTCGTTGCGCAGCGCTTCGAGGTATTCCAGATAGTTCTGGTCAACATCTTTGGTGACGTATACACCGTCGAACACGGAACATTCGAATTTCTCGATGTCGGTATTGTCTTCTTTCACTGCGGCGATAAGGTCGCTCAGGTCCTGGAAGATTAACGCATCGGCACCAATGATCTGGTTGATTTCGCTGACTTCGCGACCATGGGCAATCAGTTCATTTGCGCTTGGCATATCGATGCCGTAAACGTTCGGGAAACGAATTTCCGGCGCCGCAGAGGCCAGATAAACACGTCGTGCACCGGCTTCACGCGCCATCTCAACAATTTGCTGAGAGGTGGTGCCGCGCACGATGGAGTCATCGACCAGCAGCACGTTTTTATCACGGAACTCAGCGCGGTTAGCGTTCAGTTTACGACGTACAGATTTACGGCGTTCCTGCTGGCCCGGCATGATAAAGGTACGGCCTACATAGCGGTTTTTCACAAAACCCTGACGGTACGGTTTATCCAGAATACGCGCGATTTCCAGCGCGATATCGCAGGAGGTTTCCGGGATCGGAATGACCACATCGATATCCAGATCTTCCCATTCACGGGCAATTTTTGCGCCCAGCTTTTCACCCATACGGACACGGGCGCTGTAGACGGAAATTTTGTCGATGAAGGAGTCCGGACGCGCGAAATACACATACTCGAACAGGCACGGGTTGTACTGAGGATTCTCAGCACACATGCGGGTAAACAGCTGGCCTTTCTCGGTGATGTACACCGCTTCGCCCGGCGCGACGTCACGCAGGAACTCGAAGCCCAGCGTATCAAGCGCTACGCTTTCAGATGCGACCATATACTCGTTGCGGCCATCTTCCAGCGTACGTTTACCGATAACCAGCGGACGGATACCGTGCGGGTCGCGGAACGCCAGCATACCATGGCCGATGATCATCGCCACGCAGGCATAAGCACCACGAATTTTCAGGTTCACGGCAGCCACAGCGGCGAAAATGTTGTCGGCTTCCAGCGGGTAATGCTGGAAACGGTCCAGTTCACTCGCCAGGATATTGAGCAGGATTTCAGAATCGGAAGTCGTGTTCACATGACGGCGCTGGCCTTCGAACAGGTTGCTTCTTAATTCGTGAGCATTGGTCAGGTTACCGTTGTGGGCGAGTGTGATGCCGAACGGAGAGTTGACGTAGAAAGGTTGAGCTTCTGAGGCACTGGAACTGCCAGCCGTTGGATAGCGAACATGGCCGATACCCATGTTGCCTTGTAAGCGTTGCATATGGCGGGCTTCAAAAACATCTTTCACCAGGCCATTGGCTTTCCGTAAACGGAAATTGTTATTGGCATCGATGGTGGTGATGCCAGCAGCATCCTGCCCACGGTGTTGTAGCACCGTTAACGCGTCATAAATCGACTGGTTTACCGGCATGAAACCGGCGATACCGACAATACCGCACATGTTGTCTTTTCCTCTTCAGCGCTGCCAGAACTAAATATGTTTTGGCAAGAAACTCGACGTGCTCTGCAGGTAGTCAAAGAACCACCTGATGATATAACTGAACTGTGGGATCAACTGGGATTGTTTCCAGTCGTCACTTTGCGAAAAACTGGTGAAGGTATCCAGGAAGAACAGCATCGCGGAGACGATAAGTACGCCGCGCAGTGCGCCGAAGCACACACCTAACACCCTGTCAGTGCCGGACAACCCGGTTTTTTCAACCAGTGAACTGATCACATAGTTGACAATTGCACCTACGATCAACGTCGCGATGAACAAGATGGCAATTGCGATCCCGTTTCGAACTAACTCATCTTCGAAACGCGTGAAGTAGATGGCGAGATACGGGTAATAATGACTGGCAACAAAGAAGGCGCAAGCCCAGGTAACCAGTGATAAAGCCTCGCGAACAAAGCCACGGATTAAACTGACTAAAGCAGAAAATCCGATAACCGCAATGATGACGTAATCAATCCAGACCATTAACAATTCCAGTGTCTAATCCAGTCGCGTCTACCCCGGCATCCAAATCGCTGCGAATTCTAACAGAAAAAGAAAACGTTTGCGTAGCGGAAATCAGCCGGTCAGACAAATTAATAATAGCGATTAAAAAAACCTCAACCGCAGCATAAACCTATAAAATCCCAACCCGGCGATCTTATAGAAAAAGGGCACAAATCGCTTGTGCCCTCCCTGGTATTTTTTGTGTTTTTAGTGCCTTCCGGCTTCCCCGCTCTCACGGGGAACCGCAAGATTAGTGCGCCGAATAAGCGCGCACCTGTCCGCCTAACCCGCTGAGCTGTTGCAGCTGAGGGAGTGAAGCTTCCAGTTTTTGTTTTGACGCATCCGGGCCCACATAAAGCCGCGTGATTTGTCCCTGCACCGGCGTCGCCGGAACAGAATAAGCACGGAACCCGGAAAGCCGCAGAGTCGCAACAATCTCGGTCGCTTTCGCCGCATTTTTCAATGCGCCGAGCTGCACAACATAAGACTGACCCGCCGGCGCTTTTTCTTCCGGCGCAGGCTTAGGCTGTTCCACGGCTTTCGGTTGTTCAACCGGTTTCGGCTGTTCAGCGACGACCTTCGGTTGCTCGACCGGCTTCGGCTGTTCGACCGGTTTTGGTTTCACCACCGGTTTGGCTTCCGCCAGCGGTTTAGGTTCAATCGTTTTTGGCTTCTGCTGAACAGGTTTTGCTGGCGCCGTTTGCACCGGTTTCCTCTGCTCAGGCAGCGTCGTGACCGGCGGTGCTTCGACCGTCGTATTCCCCGGCGCTACGTTGCCATGATTTGCGGCATTGGTATTGGTTGCCGCACTGTCGATGTCCTGCGCACCGTTCATAGCCTGATTTGCGCCTTCCGGCGGCTGAGCGGGCAATGACTGCGTGACAGGCGGTACAGAATCCTGTTCCTCAACATCACCCGGTTTTGGCACCAATGGAATAGACGCAAATTCGTCTTCATAATGCTTTTTCTTGCCGTCGAGTAAACCGGGCAAAATGATAACGCCCAGCGCCACCAGAATGACCGTCCCGACCAGACGATTTTGAAACTTACTTGCCACTGGTTTTCCCCGTGTCGATAGCATCCATTACGTGAGCTACGGTGTGGAACGAACCGCAGACAATCACAATATCCTGAGGAGCCGCCTCCTGCATAGCCTGTCTCCAGGCAGACTCCACATCATCAAACCGGCGCGCCTGATGCAGGTGCGAGGCCAGTTCTTCAACGCTGGCGCCACGTGGCCCTTCCAGCGGTGCGCAATACCATTCATCCACCTGAGGCGAAAGACAAGCCAGCGTACCGGCAATATCTTTGTCTTTCAACATTCCCACCACCGCACGCACTTTCCCGCCATGGCGCGGCTGTTCAGCCAGGCGTCCGGCCAGATAAGCCGCGGCGTGCGGGTTGTGCGCGACGTCAAGGATCAGGCGTGGCGATTCACTGACCGTCTGGAAACGCCCCGGCAGCGCAGCACGCTGTAAGCCGCTGCGTAACGCCTCTTCAGGAATATCCAGCGCCGAATAATGCAACGCGGCCAGTGCAGTCGCGGCATTCGGCAGCGGAACATTCGGCAGCGGCAATCCGTCCAGTATGGTGACTTCTTCGCCATCCTGCAAAGCCGCCCAGCGCCAGTTTCCGGCGTTTGCCGCGAAATTCCAGCTCTCACCCCGGCGGTATAAATCTGCATGTTTCTCTTTTGCCACATTGGCAATAGATAGCGGCATATCCGGCTCACCGACTACGGCTGGTTTGCCTGAACGGAAAATACCGGCTTTCTCGCGGCCAATGCTCTCGCGATCTGAGCCCAGCCAGTCAGTATGATCCAGCGCGATGCTGGTGACGACCGATACGTCCGCATCAACGATATTGGTCGCATCCAGACGCCCGCCCAGCCCGACTTCGAGGATAACAATATCCAGCTTCGCCTGTTTGAACAGCTGTAACGCCGACAGCGTGCCGTACTCGAAATAGGTCAGGGAAATATCGCCCCGCCCGGCTTCCAGCAGCGCAAAAGAGGCGCAGTGCGCAGACTCAGGCAACTCTGCGCCCTGAATACGGACGCGCTCGGTATAGCGGACAAGGTGCGGGGAACTGTAAACGCCCACACGGTAACCCGCGGCCATCAGAATGGCTTCCAGCGTCGCACAGGTAGTGCCTTTGCCGTTGGTTCCTGCGACGGTAAAGACGCGCGGCGCAGGTGTCAGCAAATCAAGTTTTGTCGCCACCGCTTTGACCCGGTCAAGGCCAAGCTCGATAGCCTGAGAATGGAGGTTTTCAAGATAATAAAGCCACGTGGCCAAAGGCGACGTGGCTTGAGGGATAAGTTGATTTTGCATGAGTCCCGTTCAACCTGAGTTAGGTTCACTTCGACACTACATCACCAGACTGTGATAGCAGGCAATGCCCTCTTTGTCAGAACTGACGAAGAGTAAAAGCACAGCCAGGAGGTGCCGGGCGGCATAAAACAGGTTACCGCCCGAAAACTGACCGGCTTTTACCTCGTCCGATCAGGCATCCTGATGATGGTCAGCGGCAGAACCGTTGACAGGAACATGGACGTCAACCACATTCGGCTCCGGGTGCCCGGTCAGTTTCGCCAGAACGCTGCCGAGTTTGGCGCGCATGTCCGGACGACGCACGATCATATCAATCGCGCCTTTCTCAATCAGGAATTCACTGCGCTGGAAGCCCGGCGGCAGCTTTTCACGAACTGTTTGCTCGATAACACGTGGACCGGCGAAACCGATCAGCGCTTTCGGCTCAGCGACGTTGATATCACCCAGCATTGCCAGGCTGGCAGAAACGCCACCCATGGTCGGATCAGTCAGTACAGAAATGTACGGCAGACCGCGTTCCTGCAATTTCGCCAATGCGGCGCTGGTTTTCGCCATCTGCATCAGCGACATCAGCGCTTCCTGCATGCGCGCACCGCCACTGGCAGAGAAGCATACCAGCGGGCAGTTATCTTCCATCGCCTGTTCAACGGCACGCACAAAGCGAGCCCCCACCACCGACGCCATTGAACCGCCCATGAAGGCAAATTCAAAAGAAGCTACCACGATTGGCATACCGAACAGCGTGCCTTTCATGACGATCAGGGCGTCTTTTTCGTTGGTTTCTTTCTGTGCAGCAACCAGACGATCTTTGTATTTTTTGGAATCTTTAAACTTCAGAACATCTTTAGGCTCAAGCTCGCTGCCTAATTCAACCTCACTACCCTCGTCCATGAAAGTGGACAGACGCATACGCGCGGTAAGACGCATATGGTGGTCACACTTAGGGCAAACCATGAGGTTGCGCTCAAGCTCGGCGCGGTAAAGAACCTGCCCGCAGCTGTCACATTTAGTCCAGACGCCCTCAGGAATACTTGCCTTACGGGTTTGCGAGTCAGTGCTCTTACTAAGAATTCGTTCAATCCAGCTCATCGATAACCTTTCTGTTTGAACCCGGCCGAAGCCAGTCCGCTGTTCATGCTGTAACAAGTCCCCTGAAACCTACCCAAATACGCCTGCGCACGGAGTGTCAAAAAACCTCACACACCGCATTGCAGAAGGGTTGTTCGCAGGAACAGACCATAAATTGTCGCTCATTAAACCATAACGGCCAGACACTGTGGATAAAAAACTGGTCCACCCTCTGGTTTAATGTCTTAAATTTTAAAGCGCTTGCGCAAAAAATCGCCGCAGATTAATCCTGCTGACGCTTTTCTTTCGCCGCTGCGCGTTTGTGCCGCCAGACTTCTACCACACCCGGCAGAATAGAAACCACGATGATGGCAACAATCAGTAATTTCAGATTTTCCTGAACAATTGGCAGATCGCCAAACAGGTAGCCCGCGTAGGTAAACAGCAGCACCCAAATCAGCGCACCAATCACGTTATAGGCCGCAAAGTGTCGGTAGGACATATGCCCCATACCCGCTACAAACGGCGCAAAAGTCCGGACGATTGGCACGAAGCGCGCAAGAATAATCGTTTTGCCGCCATGTTTCTCGTAAAACTTGTGCGTTTTGTCTAAATAACTGCGACGGAAAATTTTCGAATCCGGATTGCTGAACAGCCGCTCACCAAACACCCGTCCGATAGTGTAGTTCACCGCATCGCCGAGGATCGCCGCAATTGCCATCAGCAACACCATCACATGTACGTTAATGTCATTACCCGGCAATGCCGCCAGCGCGCCAGCCACAAACAGCAGCGAGTCGCCCGGTAAAAACGGCGTCACCACCAGACCCGTTTCACAAAACAGGATCAGGAACAAAATCCCGTAAACCCAGATGCCATACTGCGCAACCAGCTCCGCTAAATGCACATCAATATGAAGAATAAAATCAATAATAAAGTGGATAAAACTCATTTGATTTACCGTCCCATGTATTCTTAAAAACGTGGCGTAAAAATCACGTGTACTGTTCCCTAATCTTCCAGGAACAAGGGGCCCATATTGACCTGAGGTAATGCAAATTTCTCAGGATAATCAACAGATACCAGATACAACCCTTCCGGTTTTCCGGTCGCCGCAGCCAGATTGCGATCTTTCGCTGCCAGCAATTCTGCCATCCAGCCTACCGGCTGATTTCCTGCACCGATTTCGACCAGGCTGCCAACAATATTTCTCACCATATGATGTACAAAGGCGTTCGCCTTGATATCGACCACCACATAATTACCGTGGCGGCTGACATTCAGATGCATCACATAACGCCAGGGCGTGCGCGACTGGCACTGGGACGCACGGAACGACGTAAAATCGTTTTCCCCGAGCAATGCCTGCCCGGCGAGTTGCATTTTTTCCACATCAAGCGGCATGTGGACGTGCGTCACACCGGTATGCAAAATCGCCGAACGGTAGCGATTATTGTAAATTACGTAGCGATAACGGCGTGCCGTGGCGCTGAAGCGTGCATGAAAATCTTCAGGAACACTGGCACACCAGCGCACGGCAATATCTTTCGGCAGATGGGTATTGACGCCCATCGTCCATGCGGCATCTTTGCGCAAAACCGGCGTATCGAAATGCACCACCTGCCCGGTGGCACTGACACCCGCGTCGGTACGCCCGGCGCAGAGCACCACAATTGACGCATCCGCCACGCGGCTCAGGGCTTTTTCCAGACATTCCTGGACGCTCGCCGCGCCCTGCTGTCTCTGCCAGCCATAATATTCACTGCCGTTGTACTCAATGCCTAACGCTACGCGACCCGCAACAACCGGAGCCGCGACGTCAGCAATTACATCATCGGACATTATCAGTACCAGTATTCGTTAATCAGTTTTTCTGCGGTCTCAACCGCCATCAGGGCACCGCCGAAACGCACGTTGTCAGCCACTGACCAGAATTGCAGTAATTCAGGCACGCCGTAGTCATTGCGGATACAACCGATGCTCAGATTCGCGTTACCGGAAGCGTCGCTGACCTGTGTCGGGAAATCATCTTCTTCGCTGAGGCTGATATCATCGATACGTTCAAGTTCAGTACGCGCCTCTTCCGCAGACAGCGGACGCAAACCTTCAAGATGCACAACCTGCGCATGGCCGTAAAATACCGGTGACTGCACACAGCTGACGGAAATTGGCAGACCGTCATTTTGCAGAACTTTGCGAACCTGATCGACCAGACGACGTTCCTGAAGAACGCTGCCCTCTTCGTCACTCACCAGCGGCAACAGGTTAAACGCCAGCTGCTTAGTGAAAATACCTTCTTCTGCCGGAATACCGTTGAGCAGACGGGCGCTTTGCCCGGCCAGATCGTCCACGGCGGCTTTGCCCAGCGCGGAAACAGAGAGCAGAGAAGTGACGTGCAGGCGGGCAAGACCGGCCTGTTCGGTCAGCGGCTTGATCGCCGTCAGAAGCTGGCTAGTCAGGCTGTCAGCAACCGCCACGATATTACGGTTACGGTAATGGGACAGCGCGTCAGGGTTCACGCCCGGCACCACCAGCGGAATATCGTTTTCGAGTGAGAACAGACCGCTGCTGTCAATCACCAGACACCCCTGATTGGCGGCTTCTTCGGCATACAACGTCGAGGCTTCGGTACCGGCAACAAAGAACGCCAGCTGAACCTGGGACCAGTCAAACCCGGATGCCAGCTGCACGCGCAGGCTTTTGCCATTAAAGCGCACGGTCTGACCCGCACTGCGGTCGCTGGCCAGCGGGAAGAGCTCACCAACCGGGAACTGACGATCAGCCAATAATTCCAGTAACGCATCACCGACTGCACCCGTCGCGCCAAGCAGCGCAATATTCCAGCCATCAGACATGTTGGTATTCTCCAGAAATAAAAGTACAAAATACAAGGGGCGATGAATAATCACCGCCCTGCTTTCAAATAGTTATCGCGTCACTGTAGGCTAAAAAGCTTAAGGGCGCGTTAAGGCTTAGCCCGTAACGCTGTTAAAACCCAGTTTTTTCAGCACATCAGCAGTTGCTGCATCGTCGCAAATCACCCGCAAAGATGACCACTCGCGACGTTCTTCATAGAACTTGCGCAGCTTATCGAATTCGCCCGGTTTCCCAGCCACACGGCGCAAAGGCCGGTCATCGCGGCGCACATCATACACTAAGTGGATAAGCCGCAGCAGTTTGGCTTCGCTGAGCGCGCCACTGAGCATCACTTCGGCAAATTCCGGAGCAGGAAGTAAGGATTCCAGCGGCACGGTTTGCGGTTGTCCGATGAACTGGCTGAACGCTTCGAAAACCTGCGTGGTGCCACGTGCTTTGCCTTCCAGACTGTAACCGGCAATGTGCGCCGTCCCGATGGCGACTTTATCCAGCAGCGCCAGCGATAAATCAGGTTCCGGTTCCCAGACATCCAGCACGGCGGTCAGTTTTTTGCTGCCGTTAAGTGCTTCAAGCAGCGCGGCGTTGTCGACAACTTCACCACGGCAGGCGTTAATCAGAATACGGTCACCCGGCAGACGCGCCAGTAAATCCGCGTCGACCAGATGATGCGTGGCATAAGGGCCTGACATGTTCAGCGGAGTATGGAACGTCAGAATATCGGCTTCGGCGACCAGTTTTTCCAGCGGCCAGAATTCACCGGCATCGCCACGATCGGCGCGCGGCGGATCGCAAAGCAGCGTACGGACACCCAGCGCTTCCAGACGGGCGTTCAGGCGCGAACCCACATTACCGACGCCTATGATCCCGACCGTTTTGTCGCGCAGCTGAAAACCATCGCGCTGCGCAAGGATCAGGAGCGAAGAAAAGACATATTCCACTACCGCAATCGCATTGCAACCCGGCGCCGCCGAGAAGCCAATACCCTGCGTGGCAAGCCATGCGTCATCAACGTGATCGGTACCCGCTGTTGCGGTACCTACAAATTTCACCGGTTTTCCCGCCAGCAAACTTTCGTTCACTTTCGTCACGGACCGCACCATCAGCGCGTCAGCATCATTGAGCGCATCTTGTGGAATTGGGCGGCCAGGCACGGCCTGCACGTTCCCCAGCCGGCTAAAAAGCTCGACGGCATACGGCATATTTTCATCAACCAGGATTTTCACGTTTGTCTCCGGCAGCAAGGCCTAAGAAAGAATAGAAAATAAAGAGGACACTGATTTTGCCACGATATGAAATGAGATCCCAACCGGGTTTACCTGTCGTTACGAAAACGTTGTGGCGTGGTGCCGGAAATGTGCTGGAACATGGCAATAAACGCCGACGCCGAGCTATATCCTACATCCAGCGCAATCTCATGTACGGTTTTACCCTGCTCTAACAACGAGATGGCATGCAGAAAGCGCAACCGCTGACGCCACTGCGCAAATCCCATGCCTAACTCCTGCTGGCAGCGGCGCGAAAGCGTCCGTTCGGTGGTATAAACCTGCGTCGCCCATTGCGCCAGCGGCGTATTATCCGCCGGATTTTTTTCCAGCGCACTCAGCACCGGCGAGAGCAATTTATCTTCGGAAGTGGGCAGATAGGTATTCTGACGCGGTGCCAGACTGATTTGATCCAGCAGCACGCGACACATGCGCAGGTCCGCTTCAGTGACCGGCTCCGACATATTGCGCGAAAAGCAGTCATCAGCGATTGCATTGAAAATGGCCGTCGGCGTCAGCAAACACGGCGTGGAAGGCAGATCTTGATTCAGCGCCGGAGCGATATCAATCGCACAAAATCGCGTCGTTTTGCGGTTATAACTGGAATGCTCCACGCCGGCGGGCACCCAGATCGCAAACTCGCGTGGTGCCAGATAGCGCTTCCCCCCGACCAGCATCGCCAGAACGCCGGACTTCACGCAGATAATCTGGCTCCACGGATGTGAATGCTGAACATACTCGGAATTCCCTTCAACAATCTCGCCGCGAAACAACAGTGTCACCGGCACTTTTTCCGGCAACGGCGGATAATAGCGGGGAGACGACGAATGCTGAGATGAAGCACGTGGAGTTGGCATAAAACCCTATTGTCTGTGAGCAATACTGCAATTGTCTTAATTGCGTGAACAGTTGTCTGATTATCGTTATCTCTAACAAATAAGACAATCGTACACTTGCGTTACGATTTACTCAGAGACAATTTCCAATGAATGTACTTTTTCCGCTGCTGGCCGTGCTGATCTGGTCACTGAATGCGGTCGTCAGCAAGGCAGCCTCAGGTACGATAGACCCGGCTGCTATCTCTTTCTACCGCTGGCTTCTGGCGCTGGTGACGCTAACGCCTTTTGTCCTGCCCGGCGTTCTGCGTAACCTGCAAGCCGTCAGACAATACTGGTGGAAACTGCTGATCCTTGGCCTGCTCGGAATGGTGCTTTATCAGAGCCTGGCGTATTACGCCGCGCACAGCGTCAGCGCCCTGTTTATGGGGATCCTTAACTCCCTGATCCCGCTGCTGACCGTTCTGATTAGCTTATTTATGTTGAGCGTGGTACCGACGGTCGGTGTGGCCGTGGGCAGCATTGTTTCTCTCAGCGGATTAATCTGGCTGGTCAGTGCGGGGGATCCGGCGCAGTTGCTGCAACACGGTATCGGCACCGGTGAGCTGATGATGTTTGCCGCATCGGCGTCCTACGCGCTGTATGGCGTCCTGACCAAACGATGGGCGATCCCGCTACCGAACTGGCAGTCGTTGTATGTGCAGATAATTTTCGGCGTCTTACTGTTGCTGCCTAACTTCCTGATGGCGAAAGATGTCAGCCTGACCATACACAATATTCCGCTGGTGGTTTTCGCGGGGATCCCCGCGTCAATCATTGCGCCTTTTTTATGGATACAGGGCGTTATCCGCCTCGGCGCGAACAAAGCCTCTATTTTCATGAACCTGTCACCCATTTTCACAGCAATAATTGCGGTGTTGTTCCTGCATGAACACCTGCAAAGCTACCATCTGATCGGCGGCGGCATCACGCTGGTCGGGGTTATCCTTGCACAGCGTCTGCGTAAGCCTTTGTTTGGCCGCACATCCGGCGAACGGCACAAAGAAACGCGTTAAACCTCTCTGCCATCCCCCGTTCAGGGGGATGGCACCTTCCCCTTTTACGCTTTTGCGTACAGTAAGATGTTTTTACCCACCGTTTTCAGAAACAATATCCTCATGAATGTTCACCGGGCTGCTATTCACGGTGTCGGTTAAAACACTTTGCAGGTATGATGAGGCGCTTCTGCGCTTTGCGCCGCGCTTACTCATCAAGCGACGTTTAAATTTCCAGCGAAGGACGGTGATATGCAACCTTTGAGCGGCCCGGGCATGCCGGTTGGCGACAACAGAACACAGCCCCAGGGTCAGACCGTTCCGGTTAAACCGGGAGGCGAATTACCGCTCACACCGGCACAGCGCACCACGCTGGAAAAGCTGATTGTGAAACTGATGGCGCTGACTCCCATAAAATCTGCTGAGATCTGGGCCAACCTGCGCCACGATCTTTCGCTGCCTCATGGTGCGGAAATCACCTCGTCACAATTTCCTCAGGCGCAGACGTTGTTGCAGGGGAAACTGACTCAGGCGCAGGACAGCCACGCGACCCGCCAACTGATGTTGCAGCTGACCGAGCTGTTGCCGCAGGGCAATAATCGTCAGGCCGTCAGTGATTTTATTCGCCAGAACTTTGGTCATACTGTTCTGAGCCAGCTGACGCATCCGCAGCTTCAGCAAGTGCTGGATCTGATCCAGACACGCCAGATGAATATTCCACAACCTCAGCAGACGCCGGTCACCGATCGCCCACTGCTGCCTGCGGAACATAACAGCCTGCAACAACTGGTCACACGTCTCAGCGCGGCTACCGGTGAAGCGCCGGTCAAAGTCTGGCAGGAACTGTTCAATCTGGTGGGCGTAAAAGTCGGCGATTCGATCCCGGCTAAGCATTTTCAGCTGTTAAGCCAGTTCATGCAGGTAAAAGCGTCACTCAGCCAGCAAACCACTGCGCCGACGCTGACAACACTGCTGAGTGTACTGAAACAACCGGCCAGCACGCATGAAATACGTCAGCTCACCGAGTATGTCGAAAACCGTTTCAGCGCGACGTTATCCACGCCGCTGACGCCGGTTCAGGTCAGTGACCTGATTGGCGTACTGTTCAGCCAGCGCGTTGACCGCTCCCCGCACGCGGAAGACATCGATGACAACTTTACCACCGTCTCACGTACCGATCCGCAGCCGATCATGAATCCTTTCGTGGCCATGTTGCCGCCTTCCATGCAAGCGCTCGGCGGCAAACCGTTAGTGTTTATCGCTTTTGTGGTCGTCGTATTGCTACTGTGGGCGGTCTTTTAAGACGCTGCTCACGCACAGCCGCAATCTTCAGGGGCGGAGTCCGCCGGATAAACTCCGCGCGCTTCGCCTTTCTCGACCGGATGCCGGTCACGAGTCCAGAAATCCAGCCCGCCGATCATTTCTTTCACGCGAAACCCCAGCTTCGCCAGTTTGTACGCGCCCTGCGTAGAACCGTTACAGCCAATCCCGTCGCAATACGTCACATACACGACGTCTTTATTTAGGCCGAGGGTGCTTTCTGCCGTCATATTTTTATGCGGAAAACTGACCGCACCGGGCACATGACCGCGCGCATAATGTTCAGCAGAACGGGTATCAATAACCACAATGCCGGTCACGCCATTTTGTAAATCGGCTGCCACATCCGCGGCATCGGTATAAAAGCTCAGTTTTGACTGTAAATAGGCTGCGCTGACTTCGGGAGAAGGCGGTTCGTAAGCCAGAACATAAGACCTCTGTGACATAAAATTTTCCTCTGCAATTTACTGTGTTGAAAACAGGTCCATCATCTCTTGTTTTGGCCTTATGATTAATACCAATTTACGTCCATCAATAAGACCCATTATGACTATCCTGCCTCAACCGTCAGCACTGATTACTCTTTTTGAAAACGCGGGCGAAATGCCCGGTCTGCGCGACCGGCTTTGCACGGTTCTGCGGCAGGCCATTAATACCGGTGCGCTGGCTGTCGGGCAGCGGCTTCCTTCTTCACGAATGCTGGCTGCCGATTTAAAACTCTCACGCATTACAGTGGAAGCAGCCTATGCGCAGATTGAGGCCGAAGGGTATTTGCAGCGCCAGACCGGAAAAGGCACGTTCGTCAGCCAGTCGCTTCCCCGCCCTTCCGCACCGCGTGCGAACGGCAGCGCACCAGCGAAATTTTCCACGCTTTCAGCACGCGGCCGGAATATTGTGGCAACCGGCGGCTGCAACGACCCGCTGTTCCCCAAGGCTTTTGCAGCGGGCTCCCCGGATTTACGCGCGTTTCCCCTGAAAGTCTGGAAGCAAATCACCGCTAAACAGCTGCGCACGCACGGCGAACGTTTGCTGGGTTATGGCGATCCGCAGGGATATTCGCCCCTTCGCCAGGCGATTGCCGGTTATCTGCAACAGTCACGCGGTGTGCGGTGTTCCGCTGATCACATCATGATCACCACCAGTTCCCAGCAGGCGCTGCAACTGCTGTCGATGTTGCTGATTGATCCCAACGATACGGTCTGGCTTGAGGAACCCGGTTATCCGGGAGCGCGTAATGCGTTTACCAGCGCCGGCGCGCGACTTTGTGCAATACCAGTGGATGAACAGGGCATCAATCCTGCTGCCGACTCTCCTTCGCCGCGCCTGATCTATCTCACGCCTTCTCACCATTACCCCACGGGCGTGAGCCTGAGTCTGCCCCGCCGCCTGCATTTGCTGGATTACGCCAGACGTCACGAAAGCTGGATCATCGAGGATGATTACGATAGCGAACTACATTACGACGGACGCCCGCTTCCGGCCATGCAGGGGCTGGATAAGCATCAGCAGGTTATTTATCTGGGCACCTTCTCGAAGGTTTTATTCCCGTCGCTGCGTCTGGCTTATATCGTGCTGCCTCCCTCACTTGTCGCACCGATGGTGACGCTGCGCACCGTCAGTGACGGCCATTCTTCACAGCTCATGCAGGCGGTGACGGCTGAATTTATGCAAAGCGGCCATTTCGCCTCGCACCTGCGTCTCTCCCGTCAGCTTTATCACAGCCGCCGCGATCATCTGCTGGAGCAAATCCGGCAAAAAATTGACTGGCTGACCCCGCAGGTTGCAGCCGGAGGCTTACAGCTTGCGGCGCATTTGCCCGCAGGACAAGAGCAGCGACTCAGCGCACTGGCCGCAAAAGCGGGGGTTGAAACACCGCGGCTTTCACCGCTGTTTCTCAATCAGAGCGAACCGCATGCGCTGCATCGTGATGGCTGGCTTCTGGGCTTTTCTGCCCTCACTCCCGCTGAAATCACCTTCGCCGTTAACCGGCTGGCCGCTCTCGATACCGGCGCGATCAGCTGACTAACGGAAGCAGGGACCAGCCGGTAAGACCGCTGAAGAGCAGAAACGGGAAAGAGTAAAAGTGAAATTTCAGCCAGATCTTTCGGTCATTCGCCATGCGCAGCGCAATAAGATTAGCCAGCGATCCCATCGCCAGACCAAAGCCACCGGCGTTCACGGCGTAGGCGAGTAACGGGCCGGAAGGCAGATAGTTGATCATCAGGATTGTCGCCGGAACGTTGCTGATCACCTGAGATAAACCGATGCTCAGCAGATAATGTCCGTAATCCGGCAGCCCGTTAATACGCGCGAAGACCGGCTGTAAAACGTCTAATCCGACAATCAGGCGTACATCGATAAACATCACGATAAACACCAGGATCAGCGGCCAGTCGATCCGCAGCAGGACTTTTCGCGCCAGCAGCAGAAAACACAAAATCACCGCCAGTAAGCCGTACAGCGCCAGCCCCAGATCCACGCAGGCAATAAACACGACATACAGCACGCCGCAGCTGGCTAAAAGGCGTTTCTGAAACGGATAACCCTGATTGTTCGCCGTTTTTTTAAGGCTGCGCGACGGGAAACAAAAGCCGGTGACAATCAGCAATGCAACCAGCGTTACCAGCGCCAGCGGAGCCATTTGTCCGATAAAATGCAGGAATGACTGGCCGGATTTATTCCATAAGAGGATATTTTGCGGATTGCCAATCGGCGTGAGTAAGGATCCGGCATTCACCGCCAGCGCTTCAAAGATAATCAGCCGCGTAACCGGCAGCGACGTCAGTTTTTTCAACGTAATCGTCAGCGGGATCACGATAAACAGTGCCACATCGTTGGTCATAAACGTGGAAAGCACCGCCGCCGCCATCACCAGAAACAGTGCCAGCCGGCGTTCATTGTCGATGGCATTGATCATCTTGCGGCCAACAAAATCAAAGTAGCCGCTGACTTCCACGCCTTTGGTCAGCATCAGCAGGCCGAGCAAGGTGATGATGGTGTCCCAGTCCACGAACAGCGGAAACTGCATGATTTTCTCAGTCTGGAACAGCGTCAGGGCGACGCCCAGCAACACCAGAAGATGCAAGAATCTGTCGCGTAGAAAGGGTTTAAAAACTGTGCTGAAAGCCGTTATAAGCATGGTTTTTCTTAATTAAAAAGCCGGTTATCCGATGCGCTGACGTTACCCGAAGAAATTAATCGCTGCCACTCCAAAAATGATTTCCCCGAGGCATCGCGCAAATAAAAAACCGGCGCTGCAAATATTGCAGCGCCGGAAGAGAATTCGGCTTAAAAAGCCCGAATTCAGCTCAGGGCTGAAGCCGTTTTCAGCGCCTTTTTCTGATGCTGCCAGCGCACGATATCAATCAGCAGGAATATCAGCAGGCTGCCGCCCATGACCGGCAAGGAAATTGCTAAACCCAGAGTGACCAGCGCTATCGGGCATTGCAAGGCAAAAGGCACCCGTTTCCAGGTTTGCAACAAGGTGATGGCCGGGCTGCTGCTGCCGACGTCGCCCTGACGGCGCAGCCACCACAACCGGTATCCCCAGGCAATCATCGTGCAAAGCCCGGTGCCAAAAGCAACCAGAATGACCTGATTCCAGATGCCAAACAGGATGCCCATGTGAGCATCAACGCCCCAGCGCGTGAGTTTCGCCAGCAGAGGGAAGTCCGCAAAACGCACGTGGTCGGTAATCTGTAATGAAACCGGATCGACCGAAACCGCATCAACCTGTGTCGGCCAGCTGCGGTCAACTTCCGTCACCGTCCACGCTTTATCGGCAGTATAAGCCGGGCGGATTTCTATCCGGTGCGCCTCAATACCTGACGCCCTTGCCGCCTGAACAACGCCATCGAAAGTGAGTGCGGAAACCGCCACGGCAGCCGGTAAGGCGGGCATCTTGTCTCCTGACATATTCATGCCAGGCATATCCGGCATCTCATCCATATGCGCATGATGCTCTGCATGTTCATTTGCAGGAGCAGCCACTGACTCAGGAGATAAACTGGTTTTGACCGCCGGTGTCATCCAGCCCATATAGGCACGCAAGACACCAATATTGTCCCCTGCCCACTGCGACCACGTCAGCCCCGTTGCGGAAAAGAACAACAGTCCTGCCAGCAGAATCACGCCCAGCGTGCTGTGCCAGTGGCGGCTGCGCTGCTGCTTTTCAATTTTTTCGCTCAGTTTGCGTGACGTACGGAGTTTTCGGCGTCCGGTGAACCAGAGCGCGACACCGCCCAGCGCGGCTACCCATAACCATGAGGCGGCCAGTTCACTGTACACGCGGCCAATATCGCCCAGTAACAGCCCGCGATGTAGATCATCCAGCCAGGTGCGGAATGGCAGAATCCCGCTGGTTCCGTAAACTGTCATGTCGCCTTTTACCGCCAGCGTCACCGGGTCGATGAATATTGCCCGGCTTTTGGATGCGCCCAGTTGCGGATCAGAAAACATCACCCGCGTGGTATCTCCGCGTTCCGGCGCGGGTCTGACGGCATAAATTTTTGGATTTATCTCTGCCACTTTTGTCGCCGATGCTATCTGACGTGAAAGCGGCTGTGATGCGCCCTGTGAATCGGTGAATAGCGCGTCCGCATACAGGTAATTTTCGAGCTGCGGCGTCAGCACATACAGCGTGCCGGTCAGTGCAGCAACGAAAATAAACGGCCCGACAAACAGACCAATATAAAAATGCAGACGCCGCAACAGGGCGAGAAACGCGGTTTGCGCAGACAGTTTTTCCCCTGCGTTTGCACGCAGGTTTGCAGGCTGGTTCATAAATCTGATTTCCTGAATTTCAAATAGCACATCGCTAACGCCGAAAAATCGTCGTTAACCTGAAAAGAAATGGCTTAAAAAGGGAAGATCAGAAAACAGGCGGAGCGCGGGGTTGTGAATCGGTAAAGAACAGCGAAGGTACATAACGTTGTTTGAGAGAACGCGGAGGCGCACGGCTGGAAAGCTCCAGCGACCAGAGCATCGGCATGGCCTGCAAACCGAGCAGCGGTAAATGCGCCAGCAGCACACAATAACCGCAGGCAGCATCGCTCATGTCGCCGGAAATCAGCCCTTTCACGGTGTCATGTTGCGCCGTTTTACAGGCTTGCGGATGGCAATGTTCACCTGATGTTTCGGTGTCTGACCACCCCATATCAGCCATTTCCCCGTCAGGCATGTCCATATCGGACATCACCATTCCGGGCATCATCATGTGCTGCGCGCCCTCAACCACCCGTGATTTAGAAACCACCGGTGCGATAAACAACATCAAAATCGCCACAATACCCAGCCAGGCCGGGAAGTGCCGATGTCGGTGATGAAGGCGTTGGAGTGAGAGCATTATGTCAACAAGGTGAAAATAATAAGCGGCGAAATTGTACCTGAATTGTTGAGATATAACAGAAGGGATAAACAACGGACGTAAAAAAGCCCACTCGAAAGCAGGCTTTATTTTTAGCTTAACGACAGGAATTATTTGTCGTTTTTCAGCTTACGCATCACCAGAGTGGCGTTGGTGCCACCGAAGCCGAAGCTGTTGGACATCACAGTCGTCAGCTCGCGCTGAGTCGGTTTAGTGATGATGTCCATGCCTTCTGCCTGCTCATCGAGGTTTTCGATGTTGATGCTTGGCGCGATGAAACCGTGTTCAGCCATCAGCAAGGTGTAGATAGCTTCCTGCACGCCCGCGGCACCCAGAGAGTGACCGGTCATGGCTTTGGTGGAAGACAGTGCCGGGGTTTTGGAACCGAACACTTCACGGATTGCACCCAGTTCTTTTACGTCGCCGACTGGGGTAGAAGTCCCGTGAACGTTAACGTAATCGATTGGGGTATCCACGCCGTTCATTGCCATTTTCATGCAACGCACTGCGCCTTCGCCAGATGGAGCTACCATGTCTGCGCCGTCAGACGTTGCGCCGTAGCCAACGATTTCTGCGTAAATGTGTGCGCCACGTGCCAGAGCGTGTTCCAGCTCTTCAACCACGACCATACCGCCGCCGCCTGCAATGACGAAACCGTCACGCGCTTTGTCGTAGGTACGGGAAGCTTTTTCAGGGGTTTCGTTGTAGCTGGTGGACAATGCGCCCATCGCGTCAAACTCACACGCCATTTCCCAGCACAGTTCTTCACCGCCACCGGCAAAGACAACGTCCTGTTTGCCGAGCTGGATCATTTCTACCGCGTTACCGATGCAGTGAGCAGAGGTTGCACAGGCAGAGCTGATGGAATAGTTAACGCCACGAATTTTGAACGGAGTTGCCAGGCAGGCAGAAACGCCGGAAGCCATCGCTTTGGTCACCATATAAGGGCCAACGCCGCGCAGGCCTTTGGCACGCATGCCGTCAGAACCCGCAACCTGGTTGCGTGGAGAACCGCCGCCGGAACCTGCAATCAGGCCGGTACGTTCGTTGGAGACCATTTCAGGTGTCAGACCGGAGTCTTCAATCGCCTGTTGCATGGACAGGTAAGCGTAGATCGAGGCATCACTCATGAAACGCACAATCTTACGATCGATAAGGCCTGCGGTGTCTAATTTGACATCACCCCAGACGTGACTACGCATCCCGGCATCTTTCAGCTCTTGCGAGAAGGTGATCCCAGAGCGACCTTCCTGCAGAGATGCAAGAACTTCCTGCTTGTTGTTACCGATGCTCGAGATGATACCCAGGCCAGTAATCACTGCACGTTTCATTTAATACCTCTTGTACTATTCACCATTTGGGATTTCGTCACGCACTCTAGCGTACAGTTGTACGCCGAACAAGTCCGATCAGCAATTCCTTGTGTAAATCGCGGTAAATTTGCGCGAGGTCAAACGCAGCGTTAAACTCCGGCATCGCCTTGAACTGAGAGAGTTTCACGTGAGCCACAGCCCGATCACGCCCGCTGAATTAAGCTGGAACGAACAGGGTACACCTGTTTCCCGACATTTTGATGACGTCTATTTTTCCAATCAGAGCGGCCTGCTGGAAACACGTCATGTTTTTCTCAACGGCAACCATTTTCCGGCGCGTTTTTCCGCCCATCCTCGCCCGCTTTGCATCATTGCCGAAACTGGTTTTGGCACTGGCCTGAACTTTCTGTCACTGTGGCAGGCCTTCGACGCTTTTGGCGAGGAACATCCCGACGCCACCCTGCAACGCCTGCATTTCATCAGCTACGAGAAATTCCCGCTGTCTGCCCGTGATCTGGCGACAGCGCATAGGCAATGGCCGGAACTCGCCGCGTATTCAGCACAACTTTGCGAACAATGGCCGATGGCTTTTTCCGGCTGCCATCGCCTTCTGCTGGCGGACGGACGTATCACCCTCGACCTGTGGTTCGGCGATGTGACTACCCTGCTGCCCGCATGTGACACCAGTATGAATCAGCAGGTCGATGCCTGGTTCCTGGACGGATTTGCGCCTTCCAAAAACCCCGATATGTGGACTGAAGACTTGTTCCGCTCGATGGCGAAAATGACTCGTCCGCAAGGCACCTTCGCGACATTTACCGTGGCCGGTTTTGTACGCCGCGGATTGCAGGACGCGGGTTTTGACATCGCAAAAGTGCCCGGATTCGGTGAAAAGCGGCATATGTTATCCGGCGTTCTGCCTGCAGGAATTGATATTCCTCATCCTGCGCCGTGGTATTTCCGCCCGCCCGCTAAAAATGCCACTGAATTTGCGATTCTTGGCGGCGGCGTCGCCAGTGCCGTACTTTCGCTGGCGCTTTTGCGTCGTGGTTATGCCGTAACGCTGTACTGCGCCGATGAAAAACCGGCGCTTGGCGCATCCGGTAACCGTCAGGGCGCTGTTTATCCGCTGCTCAATGGCCGTGGCGACACACTGGAAAATTTCTTTGCGCACGCCTTCACCTTCGCCCGCCGTCAGTATGCGCAGCTGGAAAAGCAGGATGTACCTTTCGACCACGGCTGGAGCGGCGTGACGCAGCTCGGTTATGACGAAAAAAGTCAGGGCAAAATTGACGGCATACTCAAAGGTGGCTGGCCGGAAGAACTGGCAAAGGGGCTGAGCGAAGAAAATGTAGAAGCGTTGTGCGGATTACCGTGCGGCAGCGGCGGCATCACGTATCCGCTCGGTGCATGGTTGTGTCCGGCGGAACTGACCGCCTCGCTGCTCGCACTGGCGCAAACGCAGGGATTAGCGGTGCATTATCGTCAGCGGGTCACGGCGTTAAGCCGCGATGCAAACGAAAACTGGACGCTGAAGTTTGCTGACGGACATGAAACCCGTCATCAGGCCGTGGTGCTGGCAAACGGCGCGGATATCACTGATTTCACCCAGAGTGAAAAACTCCCGGTTTACGCGGTCAGCGGTCAGGTTTCACATATTCCGACCACACCGGCGCTGAGCAAGCTGAAGCAGGTGCTGTGTTACGACGGTTATATGACGCCAGTCAGCCCGCAGAACCAGCATCATTGCATCGGCGCCAGCTATCATCGCGCCGATAAATGCACGGTTTACCGCGAAGACGATCAGCAGGAAAACCGTCAGCGCCTGATTAACTGTCTGCCACAACAGCAATGGCCGCATGACGTGGATGTCCGTGAAGGTGAAGCCCGCAACGGCGTACGCTGTGCAACACGCGATCACCTGCCGATGATTGGTTCCGTGTCTGATTACGACGCGCTGCTGGAAAGCTATCAAAAGCTCGATCTGGATGTTAAGCGCAACCGTCCGGTTGCGCCTGCACCGGTATACGAAAATCTGTTCCTGTTTGGCGCGCTCGGCTCACGCGGACTGAGTTCCGCGCCGCTTGGAGCAGAAATTCTGGCCGCGCAAATCGCCGGTGAGCCCATACCTCTGGACAGCGAAACGCTGGCAGCTCTCAATCCAAACCGTATGTGGGTCAGAAAATTGCTGAAAGGCCGTCCGGTCGAATCGCATTAATTTGCTCTTTCTCAGGCAATAAAAAAGCGCAGCCGGTTAATCCGCTACTGCGCTTATTTTTACTGAAAAGAAGATTAGTTTGGCAGGGAAGCCTGATAGAGATTTTCCCACATCCCCTGCACGAGAAGCTGATCGCGCGGCGAAAGTTCTCCGGCTTTAATGGCTTTATCCAGCCCATCCTGAACACGAATTTTCAGCGCTTCGGCGGTATGTTCGCCATTCTCTTCCGCCTCGGCAACCGCGACGGTCAGATGGCCTCGCAGATAGCCACTGGCAAATAATTCATCGTCGCTGGCGCTTTCGACCATGTCGTCGATCAGCGTTAAAATCCGCGTTTCAAATTCTGCGATCATCACTCTTCCTCTCGTATTCAGTTCTTATTCGACCGGCTGCAATGCAGGGAAATCTGCAGGCGTCAAAGGGGCCGTATTGTAAAACGATTGTAACGCTTTAATAAAGCGCGCCGGTCTTTCAGGAATGCCCTGCTCCAGCATGCGCAGCACTTCTTCGCGGACTTTATTCTGGAAGCCCACGCGATCCGGCTCGCAATCGCCGCTCAGATTGTCACAGCTGACGTTGAAATTAAAACCCGCCGCCGCGCAAAACAGCCATTCATAAGATTGCGGTTTGATTTCCACTTTTTCAAATTCGCTTTGCGTTTGTGCGTCACGACCGTCGGGGCAGTACCAGTAGCCAAAATCGACCAGCTTGCGGCGCTCAGCACCGGCCACGCACCAGTGCGAAATTTCATGCATGCCACTGGCGTAATAACCGTGTGCGAACACAATGCGGTTAAACGGTTCTTGTTCATCAGCAGGCAGATAGATCGGTTCGTCGTCGCCTTTTACTAAGCGAACGTTAAATTCCTCAAAGAAGCAGGAATCAAAAATGTCGATCAATTGATGATAGTTATGTGTTGCAGTCGAATCAGACATAATTGCAGTGAAACTCATTAAAGTAAGATCAGGGGCGACAATATACCCTTGTTTAAACGCGTATTTTCATGACTTCAGGCAAGCATTTTGCTGCTGCTGACATTATAAATGCAGGCTTAACCACTGGTGGATTTCTGCACCATGATTGTCATAAATCAGTTTGCAGCTCATCACCACCGAAACGACCACCACCATCGGGCGGATCATCTTCTGGCCTTTGGTGAGCACCATGCGTGCGCCGAGACGCGCGCCGATAAACTGCCCTGCCATCATCACAAATCCTAATCCCCAGACAACTTTGCCGCCCAGAATGAAGAACAGCAGACCACCAAAGTTTGAGGTGAAGTTCAAAACTTTGGCGTGCGCCGTAGCTTTAGCGAGGTTAAAACCGCATAACGTCACAAAGCCTAATGCGTAGAACGAACCGGCTCCGGGGCCGAAAAAGCCATCATAAAACCCGACGCAGCCGCCACCGACCAGTGCATAAGGGAGCGCAGAAAGACGTCGCTGGCGATCGCTTTCGCCCAGCTTCGGGGTCAGCAGGAAATACAGCCCGATGCAGATGATCAGCAGCGGCAGGATCTGACGCAGCATATCGGCCTGTAAGCGCTGGATCAGGATCGCTCCCAGCACAGACCCCACAAACGTGCAGGCAATGTTGAGCTTCTGATCGTTAAGATCCACCACTTTCCGGCGCACGAAATACAGGCTGGCGGAGAAAGAACCGCCTACCGCCGAAAGCTTGTTGGTTGCAATCGCCTGGGCCGGAGATACCCCGGCTGCCAGCAATGCAGGCAGGCTGATAAGGCCGCCCCCGCCTGCGATTGAGTCAATAAATCCCGCCACTAACGCTACTAAAAACAGAACACCTACTACCCAGGGGGCAACAATCAACCAGTCCATTTTTCTATCAGTCCCGCTTTACGTGGCGAAGAGGTATTGAAACGTTATTAAAGAACGTGTTTATCCAGCAGCGCCTGACAAGTTGGCGGCAGCGGAGGTGGCTCAGATTTCACCGGTTTACCTGTCGAAGGTTTCGGTGGCAGGAACCAGCTTTGCAGCTCGGCACCACATCCGTCACCCGGAGGCGGCGGAGCCTGATTTTCACATTCGGTGCTCCCCGCAGGGCAACGCAGACGCACATGCATATGCGCACGATGGCCAAACCACGGACGCACTTTGTGCAGCCATTCACGGTCTGCACCCGCATCCTGACAAAGCTGCTGTTTGATCGCCGCATTCACAAAAATGCGCACCACGTCTTTATCCTGCGCTGCCATTTTGATCAGCGTTTCGATACGCGGTTGCCACTGGCTCGGCACAATAGATTTGCCATTAGCACTGACCAGATCGATAGGCTGGGGTTTGAGCAGCATCTGCTCGCTCCAGCGCTGACGCGGCAGTTGCAGCCAGATATCCACATCCAGCCCGGACTGATGGCTGGCATGGCCGCTGCTGAAACGCCCGCCCGCAGGCATCGCCATATCGCCGACCAGCATGGTACCCAGCCCTTTTTGCTGTGCCTGAGTACCGAGTCGCGTGATGAACGCCAGTAAATCTGGCTGGCCGAAATAACGACGCTGATCGGTACGCATTACCTGATAATCCGGTGAATTCAGCGGCAAAGGTTGTGCGCCAATCTGACATCCGTTGGCGTAACTTCCCACTGCCTGCGGCGCGCCGGAAATCGGTTGAGTAATTTTCTGCCAGGGCGTTGCCGCCATGGCCGGTGCGCAAAGCGCAAGCGCCAGAAGACTGGCGCAGGCGGTTTTAAACGCAGGAACGTTACGTAAGAATTTCATCGAAGGCTTACCAGCGTGGCACGGTGGAATGAACGTCGCCGTTCTGGGCACGCTGACGCAGCAGGTGATCCATCAGCACAATCGCCATCATGGCTTCGGCGATCGGCACAGCGCGGATCCCCACGCACGGATCGTGACGGCCTTTGGTGATCATCTCAACCTGCTCGCCTTCACGGTTAATAGTGCGTCCCGGAACGGTGATGCTGGACGTCGGTTTCAGCGCCAGATGCGCAACCACCGGCTGGCCGCTGCTGATCCCGCCGAGAATGCCACCTGCATGGTTGCTTTCAAAACCGTTTGGCGTAATTTCGTCACGGTTTTCGCTGCCACGTTTGCTGACTACGGCAAAACCGTCACCGATTTCCACGCCTTTCACGGCGTTAATGCTCATCAGCGCATGCGCCAGATCTGCATCAAGACGGTCGAATACCGGCTCGCCAAGGCCAACCGGCACATGCTCGGCAACCACGGTGATTTTGGCACCAATCGAGTCGCCTTCTTTTTTCAGCGCGCGCATCAGTTCGTCCAGCGCTTCCAGCTTGCTTTCATCCGGGCAGAAGAACGGGTTGGTTTCGACCAGATCCCAGTCTTTCAGTTCACAGTGAATGTCGCCCATCTGGGACATATAGCCGCGCACTTTAACGCCGAATTTTTCGAGCAGGTATTTCTTCGCTACCGCGCCTGCGGCCACGCGCATTGCGGTTTCACGGGCAGAAGAACGCCCGCCGCCGCGATAGTCACGTACGCCGTATTTTTGTTCGTAGGTGTAATCGGCATGGCCAGGACGGAATACGTCTTTGATCGCGCTGTAATCCTGCGAGCGCTGATCGGTATTCTGGATAATCAGGCCGATACTGGTGCCCGTCGTCACGCCTTCAAAGACGCCGGACAGGATTTTGACTTCATCCGCTTCACGGCGCTGCGTGGTGTAACGCGAGGTTCCCGGACGACGACGGTCGAGGTCGTGTTGAAGATCTGCTTCTGTCAGCGAGATGCCCGGCGGTACGCCGTCAATGATGCAGCCGAGTGCCACACCGTGAGATTCGCCGAAGGTGGTGACGCGGAAAAACTGCCCAATACTGTTCCCTGCCATCACGGCTCCTTAACCATTAATAAGTTGTTTATTTTCAAAATGACCGGCTGACGAACAGCCGGTCAACAGGGTGTTTAGTCGCGGTAAGCGCGGAACTCTTCTGCGCAATCAAGCAGTTGCTGTTTAGTCAGCATGAAGACACCGTCACCGCCGTTTTCAAACTCCAGCCAGGTGAACGGGATCTCAGGATATTGATCCATCAGATGTACCATGCTGTTGCCCACTTCACAAATCAGCACGCCGTCATCGGTCAGGTAATCCGGCGCGCAGGCCAGAATGCGGCGGGTCAGTTTCAGGCCATCGCTGCCGGAGGCCAGACCGAGCACCGGTTCGTGGCGGTATTCCTGCGGCAAATCGGACATGTCTTCTTCGTCAACGTACGGCGGGTTCGTGACGATCAGGTCGTATTGCAGCGGCGGCAGTTCACGGAACAGGTCAGAACGGATTGGTGTAACCCAGTTCTCAATACCGTGCGTGTCGATATTGCGCTCGGCCACGGCCAGCGCGTCTGCAGAAATATCCACGGCGTCCACTTCCGTTTCCGGGAAAGCATAAGCACAGGCAATCGCAATACAGCCGCTGCCGGTACACATGTCGAGGATGTGCTGAGGTTTGTCGTGCAAAATGCCGGAGAAGCGGTGGCTAATCAGTTCACCAATCGGTGAACGCGGCACCAGAACGCGCTCATCGACATAAAATTCCATGTCGCAGAACCAGGCTTTGTTGGTCAGATAGGCGACCGGAATGCGCTCGTTGACGCGGCGGATCACGCGCTCAACAATACGATGACGCTCACTGGAGGTCAGACGCGCCGTGTGCATGTCTTCAGGAATGTCGAGCGGTAAAAACACGCTTGGCAAAACCAGCTGCACGGCTTCGTCCCACGGATTATCGGTGCCGTGACCGTAATAAACATTGGCCGCATTGAGGCGGCTGACGGTCCAGCGCAGCATGTCCTGAATGGTATGCAGTTCACTGACGGCTTCGTCGACGAAAATTTTGTCCAATTTTGTTCTCCAGGCAGTACAGGGTTTTTAACAGACGTTTAACCCGTAATTTTCCGCATAGTTTGCCACGAAGCCCGCCACAAATCAGTAGCTAGTCAACGCACTTGCGCGACGCCTCGAAGAATTTAACCCTGAGTTTTCTTTAAACCGCAGGGTGGCGGAAGGTACACTGTCGGAATTGAGCGAAAATGACGATAAAAAAATGAAGAAAAAACACCGACTGAGCCCGGAGGAAGCGGCCCTGTTTCGTGAAGCCGTTCCGGGCGTCAAGCGCCTGAAAAACGATACAATTACTCACCGTCCGTTGCGAAAAAAAGTGTCAGAGTTGTCACCAAAAAAGCTGATTCAGGAGCAGGTGGACGCCAGTTATTATTTTTCTGATGAATTCCAGCCGATGTTGCAGGAAGAAGGCCCGGTTCGTCACATCCGGCCAGACGTCAGCCATTTTGAATTGAAGAAATTGCGCCGCGGAGATTATTCCCCCGAGCTGTTTCTTGATTTGCACGGTTTAACGCAGAAAGAAGCCAAGCAGGAATTAGGGGCGCTGATCGCCGCCTGCCGCCGCGAACATGTTCACTGCGCCTGTGTGATGCACGGTCACGGCAAACATATTCTCAAACAGCAAACCCCGCTTTGGCTTGCGCAACATCCGGACGTCGAAGCGTTCCATCAGGCCCCGAAAGAACTGGGTGGCACCGCCGCCCTGCTGGTGCTGGTGGAACTGGACGACAAAATAAGCTGACCCCGTACAAACATCGATTTCAAGAAACGAGAAAGGCACAGCCGAAGCTGTGCCTTTCTTTGTTTAGCTTTCCGTCCCGGAAAACTAAACCTTAGCCATGACCTGGCACGGACTAAACTGCCAGTCAAAGCTGCCCTGCCCGGTTTGCGCATTCAACTCCACGCTTGCCATGGCAGAGGTGGCGAACATCGGCGGGCAAACTCCCGGGCACAATTCTGCGACCAGATAGCCGACCAGCGGCAGGTGGGAAACCACCAGCACAGCGCTGACGCCGGTCAGCGCCAGATGTTGCAGTTCACTGGCGACCAGAGCAGGATCACCGCCAGGCGTCAGCTCTTTGAGAATATCAATTTCTACGTTTTCAGGCAGAGACAGACACTGGCGAACTTTTTCAAGCGTCTGCTGCGCACGCAGGTACGGACTGACCAGGACGCGATCAATTTTGACGCCACGACCATTCAGCCAGGCCGCCATATGGACTGATTCGTCACATCCGCATTCGCTTAACGGGCGAACTGAATCGCTGGCAGCTTCGAGAACTGCATCACCGTGACGCATAATTACAACTTGCATATTGCACCGCTTTTGTTAACAAAAATAGCGCTATACAGAAACGCCGTGCGTGCTGTATTACCCATTGCCCAGCTGTTTTTCATCATGTTTAAAATGACCTTTCTCATTACAAGATAGCTGTAAGGCAGTACATCCACTTAACCGGCTGTGCCCACATGCTTTGCATGGTAAGTATCAGCGGTCGGGCATTTTGCCTGAAAGTTCACGTAAAGAAAACGCTGTTTTTTACACCAACACTTACCGCTTGTAAACTATTCAGGCGATTATTTAACCACTCCGGTTGTAGATCAATCGGTTGGGATCGTTTCTGTACAAAGTCAGTCTCACTATAAAAAAGATCCCGCAGGCCTTGTCTGGCCACAAGCAGGATCCATTCCAGATTCCCGCGAAACTCAGTAATAAGCAGTGACCACAGTCACACTTTACTGACCTTTTCGCTGGTGCCCTCCGCTGGATAAAAACGTTCGCCCTGCTCCGCCCTGCGTACCAGAGCGTCGCACGGCGTGAAATGCTCACCGTAACGCTGGGCCAGTTGTTCCAGCGTTTTCACCACGGTGGCAGCACCGAGCGTGTCGATGTAACGGAACGGCCCGCCACGAAACGGCGGAAAACCAATACCAAAGACTGCCCCGAGATCACCATCACGCGCACTGCGGATAACATTTTCATCCAGGCAGCGGACGGCTTCATTCAGCATCAGCATGACGCAGCGCTGTGCGATCTCTTCGCCTGACTGCTGAGCTTTTGGCGTGACATTCAGTAAACGATAGACCGACGGATCGACCTGTTTTTTCTTCGCCCCACGCCCTTTCTGGCCGTAGAGATAAAAACCTTTGCCATTTTTACGGCCTTTGCGGTCGTCTTGCAGGACTGCATCGAAGCCGGATGGGGCGGCAAAACGATCGCCAAACGCCTCCACCAGAATCGGGCCAATTTTAGTGCCGACATCAATGCCCACTTCGTCGAGAAGCTGAACTGGCCCGACCGGAAAACCAAAGTTTACCAGCGCATTATCGATGTGATCGACAGGCTCACCAGCCAGCAGGCAGCGTGCCGCTTCGTTGATATAAGGAGCAAGAATGCGGTTTACGTAGAACCCGGCGCTGTCACCGACCACAATTGCCGTTTTCCCCTGTTTCTTCGCCAGCGAGACCGTGGTCGAAATCGTCTGCGCACTGGTGCCCGCATGGGGAATAACTTCCACCAGCGGCATTTTGTCTACCGGGCTAAAATAATGCAGGCCGATAACCTGATCAGGCCTTGTGGCCTTTTCCGCAATCAGATGAATCGGCAAAGAAGAGGTGTTTGAAGCAAATATGGTACGCGGTGCCGCATTTTTCTCGATCTCCGCTACCATGGATTGCTTGAGTGCAAGGTCTTCAAATACCGCTTCCACCACAATATCAATCTGCGAAAAACCGCTGTAATCCGTAGTCCCCGAAATCAGCATCATCTGCCGCTGCTGTTCGTTACGGGTGAGCCTGCGGCTGCGGACTTTTTTCTCCAGCAGATCCCAGCTGTATTTCAGCGCATGGCGGATGCCTTCCTGATTAATATCTTTAATCCGCACCGGCAGCCCGGCGCGGGTCGCGGTGACATTCGCAATACCGCCGCCCATCAGCCCGCCACCCAGGATACCGACGCGGTGGACCGGCAACGGCTCAGCGTGAGCGCCTTTTTCTTTTTTCAGCGCCGTCGAGGCAAAGAATAAACCGCGAAGCGCGGCAGATTGCGGCGTCATCACCAGTTCGCCAAACGCCTTGGCTTCGGCCTGATAGCCGTTTCCGCTGCCCTGATCGAGACCGGTTTTCACCACATCAATGATTTTTTCCGTGGCCGGATAATTACCGTGCGTTTTTGCGCGGGTCTGTTTACGCACAAAAGAGAACAACAGGCTTTTTCCCAGCGGACCGCCAGCCAGCCGCGCCTGCCACGGCAAAGGTGGCCGGGATTTGCGGCCTTTGGCGACACGTTCCAGCGCAGTTTTCAGCAAAATAGAATAAGGCACGGCGTCGTCCACCAGCCCCATTCTCAGCGCCTGTTTCGCGCGAATGCTGCGCCCGGTGAGCATCATATCCAGCGCTTTCGGCGCACCGATTAACCGCGGCAAACGCTGCGTGCCGCCCGAACCGGGTAACAGCCCGAGCTGAACTTCCGGCAGGCCGAGCTGGGTTTTATCATCAAGGGAGCAGACGCGGGAATGGCACGCCAGCGCCAGTTCGAGTCCGCCACCCAGGCAGGCACCGTGAATAGCCGCCACAACCGGCACGGAAAACGAGGCTATCTGCGACATCACCGTCTGGCCTTTTTGCGCCAGTTCGCTGGCTTCAGCCGCCGTTTTGCAGCCGGAAATCATCGTGATGTCGGCACCGGCAATAAATGAATCGCTTTTACCGGAAACCAGCACCAGACCTTTCAGATTCGGATATTGCTGCGCTTTTTGCAAAATAGCGCAGATTTGCTGAGCAAATTCAGCCTTCAGGGTATTCACTTTTTCACCGGGAACATCAATGGTGATGATGCCCACATGTTCTGCCGTAAACATCAGCGAGAATGCAGAAACCGGTTCTGCGGATGACTGTTCTGCCAGCACGGAATTGTCCATGTTGTCCCTCATTGCGCTGCCTCCAGAATCATTGCGGCACCCAGGCCCCCGGCGGCGCAGGCGGTGGTCAGCCCGTATTTTCCGCCGCGACGGCGTAATTCATGCAGCGTTTGCGTGATCATGCGTGCGCCGGTTGCGGCAAACGGATGGCCGTAGGCCAGCGAACCGCCCAAAACGTTGAATTTATCCCAGTCGATTTCGCCAACTGCCTGACTGCGACCGAGTTTCTCGCGTGCAAATTCATCACTGGCCAGCATTTTGATATTTGCCAGCGTCTGCGCGGCAAAGGCTTCATGCATATCAATCAGATCCAGATCCGCCAGCGTCAGCCCGGCGCGATCTAACGCCAGCGGCGTGGCGTATGCCGGGCCGAGAAGCATGTCTTCCCAGACGTCAATAGCGGAAAACGCAAAGCTCTTCAGATAGCCCAGCGGCTCAAGCCCTAATTCACGGGCGCGGGATTCGCTCATCATCAGAACGGCGGCGGCACCGTCGGTGAGCGGCGTACTGGTTGCCGCCGTCACGGTTCCGTGTTTACGGTCAAATGCCGGACGCAGTTTCGCGTACTGCCCGATTTCTGAATTCAGGCGGATGTTGTTGTCTTTTTGCAGCACTTCACGATAAGGCGGAACCTGCGCCGCCATTACCTGTGAGCTCAGATAACCCTGTTCCCAGGCCAGCGCGGCCAGCGTGTGCGAACGGTGCGCCAGCTCATCCTGCTGTTCGCGGGAAATACCGTGGCTTTTTGCCATTTGTTCAGCGGTATCACCCATGCGCAGGCCAGTGGAATATTCCGCCACCGCCGGAGGAACCGGCAGCAGATCGCGTAATTTCAGTTTGCTGAAAATCGCAAGACGCTGCGACAGCGTACGCGCTTTATTGACATCAACCAGTGCTCTGGCGAGGCGTTTACTGACACCAATCGGCAGCACCGATGAGGAATCAGCCCCGCCCGCAATCCCGACGCGCACTGTGCCGCTGAGAATACTTTCGGCAACGTTCGCCACCGCCTGAAAACTGGTCGCGCAGGCGCGGGAAACGCTGTAGGCGTCGGTCGAAACATTCATTCCGGTGCCGAGCACAATTTCGCGCGCAATATTCGGCGCTTCGGGCATCTGGACAACCTGTCCGAACACCAGCTGATCAATGTCTTTCGGATCGATTCCACTTTTCGCCAGCAGCTCGCTGACCACGGTTTTACCTAAATCCACAGCGGGGATCCCGTGATAGGCGGTGGCCTGCTTGGCAAACGGCGTGCGCAAACCATCAACAATCGCAATGCGATCGCCTTCACGCGTAACCAGTGGAATGACTTTGTTCATACAAGCTCCTGAGTAAATAGGGTCTTAAGAGGTCAGACCTGATAACTCAGTGTTAACTATGTATTTACATTTGGCAAAGTGAAAGGGTTTGAAGTGCGAGCAACAGCAAATTTTTCTGAAATGAGAGTGAGAAGAAAGAGGCTGTAAAAAAATAGCAGACAAAAAAATACCGCTGTCTGGCAGCGGCATTTTAAAAGCAGAATTAATTAACGTAATCCGAGCTGGAAGATCATGGTCTCTGCCTGGCAGGAGAAAGTGAAATCCACTTTCAGCTCAACGCCACCGTCAACTTGTTCAATCTTACTGTTAATTACGCACGGCTCCGATTCAACGCCGCGTGCGCGTTCGGTCAGAGTTTGCAGCATTTCTTTGGCCTGCGCTTCGGTTTCGAAAACGTGCAGGTAAGAAGCGGTGCAATCGGTGTTGTCCATGATGGTACCCACATCAACACAGCAGCAGGCCGCAGTTTCTTCTGCGCCGCATTTGTTAATGGAGTGCAGAGGTTGAGTGGATTTAGAGGACATGGTTACGTCAGACATAATTTTCTCCCCGGCATCAACGGCAACGTCCACCGTCTGGCCTGTTTGCGAATAAAGTTTTATTTCCAGCCTGTATTTTACGCCGCCGTTCTGACAACACACTAGCACTTACTTATTATGTGCCTTTGAAGTGATCCAGATCACGTATATGTAAGTAATCGATTAAAACTACGTCATCGTTATCACTTTAACGTTTCTTAATTGAACTTTTATTGTTGGTTTTTTGTTAAGTGGATCCAATTTCTTGCATCATTTTATAAATATCAATGAAACATTATTGCAACTACACCACAGGTCAGACCTATACTTCGCTCACTGGTCTGATTTGTCAGACTGATAACGAACCCTACAATCCCGCGCTCATTGTTACTTCATGTAACATTGTTTGATAAAAAACATAAAATTGAGGTTTTGGTCATGAACCAGAAAAACCTGTTTAAAAGATCAGCTCTGGCAGCTGCAGTGGCAATTGTTTCCTCCAACGTATACGCAGCAGGTTTTCAGTTAAATGAATATACTG
This sequence comes from Rahnella sp. BCC 1045, assembly GCF_019049615.1. NCBI lineage: Bacteria > Pseudomonadati > Pseudomonadota > Gammaproteobacteria > Enterobacterales > Yersiniaceae > Rahnella > Rahnella sp. BCC 1045. The sequence goes on from NZ_JAFMOZ010000141.1 coordinate 58,651, forward strand.
CTGCGGGTTTAGGTCGTTCTTTCTCAGGCGAAGGTGCTATCGCTGACACCGCCGCATCCGGCAGCCGTAACCCGGCAACCATGACCATGTTTAACCGCCCGGCGTTTTCTATGGGCGCGGTTTACGTCGATCCGGACGTCAGTGTGACGGGCAAATCCCCGGTCACCGGTGCCAGTACTAATGCAGGTAACATTGCGCCTAATCAGTGGGTGCCAAATATCCACTTTATTATGCCGCTGGATGACCAGTGGGCGGTCGGCGCATCTGCGACGTCTAACTACGGTCTGGCGACAGAATTTAACGATAGTTATCCGGCAGGCCCGATCGGTGGTGAAACAGACCTCACCACCGTTAACACTAACTTAAGTGTTGCTTACCGTTTGAACCAGAATTTCAGCTTCGGTGTGGGCTTTGATGCCGTCTACGCGAAAGCGAAAATCCGCCGTACTGCGGGCGAACTGGTGCCGCTTAAAACCGGCGGTTTGCTGCCGGCAGATACCGAAGCCGCTAAGCTGAAAGGCAACGAATGGGGCTACGGCTGGAACGCCGGTATCTTGTATGAAGTGGATGATAATAACCGCTACGGTTTCACCTACCGCTCTGAAGTCAAAATCGATTTCGACGGTGAATACCGCAACGGCATTCCGCAAGCGTTAGGCGGCACGGGCGGCCATACCGTTCCGGGTTCCCTGACCCTGAACCTGCCAGAAATGTGGGAACTGTCCGGTTATAACAAAGTGGCACCGAAATGGGCGATTCACTACAGCCTGGCTTACACCAGCTGGAGCCAGTTCCAGGAGCTGAAAGCCACCGGGTCTAACGGCCAGACCCTGTTCCAGAAAGACGAAGGTTACCATGATGCTTACCGCATCGCGCTGGGTACCACCTATTACTACGATGATAACTGGACATTCCGCACCGGTATCGCCTTCGATGACAGCCCGGTTCCGGCAGATAACCGCACCATTTCTATCCCGGATCAGGACCGCTTCTGGATTTCAGCCGGTACCACTTATGCCTTCAATAAAGATGCTTCCGTCGATGTCGGTGTGTCTTACATGCATGGCCAGACTGTGAATATCAGCGAGAAAGTGGCTGACGGCGTACCTAACTATGAGTTCCAGGCTAAAGGTACCGCGATGTTGTACGGTGCGAACTTTAACTACAGCTTCTAACCGGTTTTCACGACAGAGCACATAAATGAAAAAAGCGCCGAAAGGCGCTTTTTTTGTCTCTGAATCTGAAACGGATAAACTTGATCAGAAGATTACTCTGAATCGATATCCTTCAGATCACCCTGAATCAGTGCAGCATTCGGGTTCACCTGCGGCGTCAGCTGACCGCCTCTCGCCAGGAAGTCATGGCGCTGGAAGTACGCTTCGCGGATCATCAGGTAAGGGTCGGAAGAGTTTCGGATCAGGCCGTCAGAATCGAGCAATTCAGCACGGGTTTCTACGCCCTGCAATACCCACTTACCGGCTGACATCCAGAAGGTCAGATAGCTGAGCATCGGATACAGGTCATCGACCAGATCGCCACCTTCATCACGAATTGTCGCACTGCCGTAAGCTGGCAACATCACGTACGGGCCGTAACCCACCCCGTAATGTCCCAGCGTACTGCCGAATCCTTGCGCTTCTTCGCGTGCCAGTTTCGGGTTCGCCATCGACGCCACATCAATCAGACCGCCCATCCCCAGAAGGGTATTAAGGAAGAAACGGTTGAAGTGGATCGCCGCACGGTACGGATCGCCTTTCAGCAAGGAGTTCACCATGCTGGCCGGTTCATCAAGGTTACTCAGGAAATTACTGGTGCCGTTACGCGCCGGTTGGGGCACGTAATCACGCCAGGCAACAGCCACAGGACGCAGTACATACGGGTCCATGTAGTTAAAGTTGAAGTTAAACATCGCGCGGTTGAAACCTTCCAGCGGATCAGATCGTCCCTGCTGTTCGCTGTCCGATGATCCGGACGTGCCGGCACAACCGACCAGCAAAACTGTCGCAAACGCCAGCCCAGTCAGGCGTAAGTTCATGGATATCTCCCTGTTTTTGATCGTCGGTTCCTGATTAAGGAACCTGCTGATTAATTTCAATGCTGACCTGGCCGTTACCGGCAAAATGGGTCAGCGGACTGTCGCCGTACCAGTCACCTGTGGCCGGTGTTGCCAGGCCATTTTGTGAAATACGAACGCGTACTTTTAATTGATGCAGCGAAGAAAGCAAGCGTTCCGGCATCATCGCGTTGCTGTCATCCACGGTAATCGCCAGCGGGAAGCGGCTCATCGGCAACTTTTTCACTGCAACCGGCACCGGACTGCTGCCATCAGTCACCGAGATAAAGACCGTGCCATCCTGCGGAAGTTTCTGCTGAGCATCCGCAGAAAGCGTTACGTTTACCGCCAGTTTAACCTGATCGATTCCCGCTTTCTGCTTTGCCTGTTCAATGCTTGCCTGAACCATCTCAAGCCGTTTATCACCCGCAGGCAGAATTTTCAGCATAACTTCCCACGCGCCAATAGCTTGCGGATAGTGACCTTGTTCATATTCATTATAGGCCAGCAAGCTTAATACACGCAGATCACCCTGAGATTTTTCCAGCATACTGCGTAAAAGATTGCCGCCGGTAAGGTTATCTTGCGGATCAGACGAACGGGTTAACACTTCGGCATAACCGAGTTTTACTGACATATCATTCGGGGCCAGTTCATACGCATGGCCGTAAGCCTGCGTGGCCGTAGCGGCGTTATTGAGCGCCATCCCCACGCGGCCAAGCATCACCCAATCCTGCACATTTTTCGGATCGGCCTGCAAATCGGTCCGTAATCCCAGCCCTAAATCCTGCACATCTCTTGCGGTCAGCGGCGTACCGTGGTCATCCGCGATACGATGACGCAAATCAGGCATGTGCTGCATCACCTGATTCCACGCACTCACCGGCCCTAATCCGCCCGCATATAAATAGAGGCCCAGCGTGATGATCACCAGCAAAATCGCACCCGGTACCAGCGTCCAGCGGCCGATCGGTTGTGATGCAGCCGGTGCGTAGCCGTCAGGGATATCAGTCAGCAAGTTTTCCTGCAATTCCTGAATATGCGCCGGACGTTCATCCACCACGCCCTGCGCTTCGTCTTCTTCAAGCTCACTCAAACGGTGATGATAAAACGCTTTGTTCAGCGCATCGCGCGATGTATGTTCCGCGCGATCGCCACGGATCACCGGCACGATAAACAGCGCCAGCGCGATCACCAGCATCACCAAAATACACAGCCAAAAAATACTCATGATCCTGTCCTGTCGCTGTCTTTAAGTAACTGCGCCAGGCGCTGTCTCTCTTGTTCTGACATTTCTTCGGTCATATTTTTCAAACGCACTTCGCCACGGCGGGAACGCATAAAAATCATCACCGCGCCGATAATGACCACCAGCACCGGTCCGAGCCACAATATAAAGGTGGATGGCGTTACCGGCGGTTCGTAGGTCACAAAATTGCCATAACGCGCGACCATGTAAGCCACGATTTGCTGTTTGTTCTGGCCCTGCTCAAGCAACTGGAAAACTTTGGTACGCATATCCGCCGCGATAATTGAATCGGACGCCGCAATATTGGTGTTCTGGCATTTCGGGCAGCGCAGTTGCGCGGTGATCTCGCGGTAATCCTGCTCCTGCTGTGGCGATTTAAACTGATAGGTATCGATGGCGGCGAAAGCGCTGAAGCTCAGTGCCACACCGAGCATTAACGCAGGCAATGCACGTAAGATTTTCATGCGTTGCCACCGTATTTTTTGTACAACGGCAACACTTCGCTCTGCCAGACTTTCTCATTCAAATCACCGGCATGGCGATAGCGGATAATGCCCTGTCCGTCGATCAGGAAAGTTTCCGGCGCACCGTACACACCGAGATCTAACCCCAGCATTCCGTCGCCGTCGTACAGACTCAGCATGTACGGATTGCCCAGCGTATTCAGCCAGTTCACCGCTTTCTGCCGGTCATCTTTGTAGTTCAGCCCGACCACGCGCACGCCTTTCGCCGCCAGGGTATTGAGATAATCATGTTCGGCGCGGCAGGTCGGGCACCACGTCGCCCAGACGTTCAGCAATATCGGTTTGCCGTCACGCAGCACTGACTGATCGTAAGTTTTTCCGGCCTGCGCCAGCGATTCCAGCTTGAATACCGGCACCGGTTTGCCGATCAGCGCAGATTCCAGCAGGGTCGGATCGTCACCGTTAGCATTGCGCGTCAGCTGGACTAAAAATGCCGCCGCCAGCGCCAGAAACAGAACCAGCGGAATAAAAAGAAGTTTACGGTTCATGCTTCAGCCTCCGCCTTGCCTTGTTTCTTCAGTTTTTTGCTCATGCGGTATCGCGGATCGAGAATACACAACACGCCGCCGGCAGCCATAAAGAGCCCGCCCAGCCAGATCCAGCGGACAAACGGTTTGTAGTACAAACGCACCGCCCACGAGCCGTCATCCAGCTCTTCGCCCAGCGCGGCGTACAAGTCGCGCGCCAGATTACCGTCGATGGCAGCTTCGGTCATCATGCTGCGCGCCACGCTGTAAAAGCGTTTTTCCGCGTGCAGCGTGGTGACTTTTTTGCCGTTCTGCGTGACGTCGATGTTCGCTTCACCGCCGGTATAGTTCGGGCCGGTAATGTCGCGAACGTCACGAAAGACAAAGTGATAATTATGAATATCCACGGTATCACCGGCTTTCATGCGCACATCGCGCTCAACGCTGTAATTCTGGCTGAACGCAATACCAATCACCGTGACTGCCACGCCCAGATGACCGAGCACCATGCCCCAGTGGCTGCGGGAAAGTTTGGTCAGGCCGCGCCAGAACGAATGACGGTGCGTGGCGCGTTCATGCAGCTCCATCAGCGTCAGCACAATCACCCACACCGACATCAGCAGGCCGACAACGGTCATGCCAACAATTTTGTCCTGCAACAACCACGGCAGAAGAATCGACAGAATCAGCGTCACCACCAGCGCAACGCCCAGACGACGCCACATTTTGCTCGGTTCGTCACGACGCCAGCGCACCAGCGGGCCGATGCCTAACAACAGCGCCAGCGGCGCCATCAGCCAGGTAAACATCGTATTAAAGAACGGTTCGCCGATGGAAATGCTGCCCAGCCCGAGCTGTTTATGAATCAGCGGTAACAGCGTGCCGAGCAAAACCACCAGCATGGCGGCGACCAGCAAAACATTATTGCCAAGCAGATAACTTTCGCGCGAATGCAGTTCATGACGGCTCGGTGCGCGCACCGAGTTGCCTTTAAAGGCGTACAGCAGCAAGGAGCCGCCGATAACAATCACTAAGTACGCGAGGATAAACATGCCGCGCGCCGGATCTGAGGCGAACGAGTGAACCGATACCAGCACACCGGAACGCACCAGGAAAGTCCCGAGCAGACACAGCGAGAACGCGGTGATCGCCAGCAGAACCGTCCAGGCTTTGAATGTCCCGCGTTTTTCAGTCACGGCGAGCGAGTGGATAAGCGCGGTTCCCGCCAGCCACGGCATAAATGAGGCGTTCTCGACCGGATCCCAGAACCACCAGCCGCCCCAACCTAATTCGTAATATGCCCACGCAGAACCGAGCACGATGCCGATGGTCAGAAACACCCACGCCGCCGTGGTCCACGGACGCGACCAGCGCGCCCACGCGGTATCAAGCCGCCCAGCCATCAGCGAAGCAATCGCAAACGCGAATGCCACCGAGAAACCAACGTAACCCATGTACAGCAATGGCGGATGGAAAATCAGCCCGATATCCTGCAACACCGGATTCAGGTCACTGCCATCCACCGGGAAATTCGGTAAAGAGCGGATAAACGGATTCGACGTCAGCAGAATAAACAGCAGGAAACCGCCGGTGATCATGCCCATCACGGCGAGCACGCGCGCCACGGCATCTTGCGGCATCTGACGGCTGAACAACGCAACGGCCAGCGTCCAGCAACTCAGCAGCAACACCCATAACAGCAGCGATCCTTCGTGCGCGCCCCAGGTGGCCGCCACGCGGTAATACACCGGCAAATGGGTATTGGAATTGTTAGCGACATACGCGACGGTAAAATCATTCACCACAAACGCGTGGACCAGAATCGCAAACGCCAGCACGATGCAGGCGAACATGCCGTACGATAGCGGACGCGCCATCGCCATCATCCGGTTATCCTGTCGCGCCGCGCCCCATTGCGGGTAAATACTCAGTAAAACCGCCAGCCCTAACGCCAGACAGAGTGCAAATGTTCCCAGTTCCGGCATCATGAGCGGTTATTTCCTTTATCGTTACCCACGTAGGCAGAAGCGGGCCCTTTGTGGTTTTCTTTCATGGCGTCGGCAACTTCCGGCGGCACATATTTTTCATCGTGTTTGGCCAGAACCTGAATCGCATTCACGACATTCCCCGGCTCCATCACACCCTGCGCCACCACACCCTGTCCTTCACGGAACAGGTCCGGGAGAATGCCGTTGTACGTCACCGCAATCGCGCCGCGTGCATCATAAATCTTGAAGCTCACCTGAAGGCTTTTCGGATCCCGTTTTACCGAACCGGGCATCACCATGCCGCCGATGCGCAGGCGCTGGCCGACTTCCGGCATTTCGTGGTTTTCGCCTTTGCCCTGCAAGATTTCACTCGGTGTATAGAACAAATCAATGTTGGAACGCAGCGCATACATCACCAGTGAAATGCTCAGGCCGAGGCCGATCAGCACCACCAGCGCCAGCGACAGGCGCTTCTTACGACGTGGATTCACAATAACTTCTCCCCGGATGTGTCCGGTTCCAGCGGTGACGTCTGTGCGCCTTGCTGTTTTTTAGACGTGGACTGATTAATGCGTTTTTCGCGAGCCTGACGGCGTTTCACATCGTCCAGAATCTGACGATGCTGCACGAGGGTATGCACCACCAGCGCAATCAGGGAAATCAGAGTTGCCGCCACCGACAGCCAGACATAAAAGGCATATCCGCCCATGGCGAAAAAATCGTGCCAGCTTGAGAATGCAGGGCTCATCCGCGAGGCTCCTTTTTCAGCAGGCCAGCCACCCACGGACGCAGGCGCTCCTGATTCAGGATCAGGTTGCGTAAACGCATCAGCGTGAGAGTAATAAAGAAGAACAGATAACCGAAAATCGCCCAGCGCAGCGGATAACGCATACTCGGGTCGATAGTTTGCTGCATGTTGGTGGAACCCTGATGCAGCGTGTTCCACCACTGAACGGAGTAATGAATGATAGGAATATTGACCACGCCGACCAGCACCAGAATCCCCGCAGCGCGCCCCGCCAGACGGCGATCGTCAAAGGCGTTATATAATGCAATCACCCCGAGATAGAGGAACAGCAGCACAAGTTCGGACGTCAGACGCGCATCCCAGACCCACCAGGTGCCCCACATCGGTTTGCCCCAGGCCGAGCCGGTAACCAGCGCGATAAACGTGAAAACGGCACCGACCGGCGCCATCGCAGCAACGGCCAGATCTGACATTTTCATCTGCCACACCAGGCCGATGAATGCCGCAATGGCCATTGCGCTGTAAATCCCCATCGACCAGATCGCCGCCGGGACGTGAATGTACATAATCCGGTAGCTGTTACCTTGCTGATAGTCGGGCGGCGCATAGCCAAAACCCCAAACCCAGCCGATCACCAGACAGGCAATACCGATAAGCCCGAGCCACGGAATGAACCGGCCACAGACGTGGTAAAGCCGTTCAGGCCGCGCAAGTTGATGTAACCATTTCCACATTGTTATCGTTGCTCACTTTAAAATGTCACTGTGTGGGTTGCCGTGGAACCTCGGTGGGCTCTTGTGCGGTCGGAAGGAAATTCCCCGCACTTATTGTTGGCATGTCTATTGTTCACTATAGAGAAGTGTGATGTTAGTCAAAGGTTGCGTTTTTTCTTCTCTATTGTAACGGCACGTAAAATAAATCCGCGCCAGCGCACTTACAGACACAAACGGTTAGTGAACGCTGACTCTTAATGCGGCTGCGGTAGCAAACGGCGTAAGCGTCGCACTGCCCGCTAACATCGCACCGAGGATCGCCAGATACCCGCCGATGGGCATCGACATCGACGCGGCATCAATGGCACCGGTGGCAAAAATCAGCACCGGAATATACAACGGCAGAACCAGCAGACTCAGCAACACACCACCCTTGCGCAGCCCGACGGTGAGCGCCACACCGATGGCGCCGATAAAACTCAGCGTCGGCGTCCCCAGTAAAATCGTCAGCGCGACGGCTTTCCAGGTCTCAAAATCCAGCGAAAGTAACAGGGCAATCAGCGGAGACAGGATCAGTAACGGCAAACCGGTCACCACCCAGTGAGCACATACTTTCCCCAGAACCGTGAGTGCCAGCGGCGAGGGCAATAACAAAAGTTGCTCAAGCGTGCCGTCGAGATAGTCATCGCGAAACAACCTTTCCAGCGCCAGCAGGGACGATAACAGCGCTGCAACCCAGACAATACCGGGGGCGATCCGGGCAAGCAGTTTTGGCTCCGGGCCAATTCCTAACGGAAACAGCGTAATAACAATCAGGAAAAACCACAGCGGGTTGATAATTTCTGCGCTTTTTCGAAAAGCAATTTTCAGTTCGCGGCTCAGAACCTTAGTAAACATTCCGTCTCTTTCCCTTTCGCGTCACGCCAGCGCTGCGCCGGTCAGTCGGATTTTCCGCACGTCGCGGTTAACGCCCTGCAAATCCTGATGCGTGGTCAGCAGCACCATTCCGCCCTGCTCCGCATGCTGTTCGAACAGCGCAATCAGCGTCGCAACACCCTGCTTATCAATGGCAGTCAGCGGTTCATCGAGGATCCACAGCGGCGCATTGCTCAGCCATAAACGCGCCAGCGCCACGCGCCGTTGCTGCCCGGCGGACATCTGCGCGACCGTGACATCTTCGTAACCCAGCAGGCCGACATTTTCGAGTGCCTGATAAATAGCTTCCGATGCGGCGTCACCGCGAACAGACGGACTGCTGACAGACAGATAGAAGGCAAGGTTTTCAAACGCAGTAAGCACTGACTTTATGCCGGGCTGATGACCGAGATACAGAAGTTCCTGATGAAAAACATCGCGCTGACGGCGGGTATTGACGCCCTGCCAGCGGACTTCACCGGCGTCCGGAGAGGACAGCCCGGCCAGAATACGCAGCAAACTGGTTTTACCGGCACCGTTCCTGCCTTCAATCTGCACCATTTCGCCCGGTAAAACCGTGAAACTCAAGCCACTAAACAAGGTCCGCTCATCGCGAACGCAGCTCAGGTTAAGGGCTTCAAACATGGAGATGTCTCTTATTTTTCACAAGTCCGCATCATATCACAGGCGTCCGGCACGACGCAGCTTAGGGAGCGGTACGTTATTACATATAAACGCCCGCCAGAAAAGTCTGATATCGCAGACATTGCCCCAAAAATGACCCATAAGGTTCATGGGTTAACGATTTGTAACTTATTTGTATATCTGCTCATAAATTCCCGGCCTCGCCTATGCTTATGCATGACGTACTTTATTATCACTTTGATTTTTTTTTCGGGGGAGAACGATGAGCGACGATAAAAAACATGAGAGCAGCACCGATGTTGACAGCGAGGAGCATTCGCAGGGCAAGAAAATCGAAACCGGTGAAGAGAATCTGCCCTCCAAAGCGGCCGCCGTGCATGAAGTTATCCGTATGGAAGGCGAGAAAGAGCTGGAACGTGACGGACAGGCGTTGCTCTGGTCAGCGATTGCCGCCGGGCTTTCGATCAGTGCTTCGCTGATGGCGAAAGGCATTCTTCACGCCCGGCTGCCCGATTCGCCCGAACGGTTTTTTATCGAAAACATCGGTTATACCGTCGGGTTCATTATCGTCATCATGGCGCGCCAGCAGCTGTTCACCGAAAACACCGTCACCGCCGTATTGCCCGTCATGCAAAAACTGACCGGCAAAAACGTCGCGCTCTTGCTGCGTTTGTGGGGGCTGGTGCTGATCGGAAATATCATCGGCGGCGGCTTTGCAGCGCTGGCATTTCATCTGGTGCCATTTTTTGATCCGGAGACCGACAAAGCGTTTCACGAGATCAGCATGGAAATTATGGAAAAAGGCCCTGGCGCGATGTTTGTCGGCGGCATGGTTTCCGGTTGGCTGATTGCCACCATGGTCTGGATGATCCCTTCCGCAGGTGCCGCCAAACTGTGGGTGATTATGCTGATGACCTACATGGTGGCGATCGGCGACCTGACACACATCGTGGTCGGCTCGGTGGAAGTCCTCTATCTGGTCTTCTCCGGCGCAATCCCCTGGACTGACTTCGTCTGGCCTTTCGCCCTGCCGACGCTGGCCGGAAACATCGCGGGCGGTACCTTTATCTTTGCGCTGATCAGCCACGCACAAATCCGTAACGACATGAGTAATCAGAAGAAAGCCAAAGTTAAAAAGGCAGAACAGGAAGCCGCGAAGAAGGAAGCGGCGAAACCGTGAAGAGAGATAAAAGCGCAGAACTGGCGACGAAACGACCAAACGGCAGGCTAACGCCTTATTATTGAGAGAAAAACGGGTATACTACGCGGGCGCTTTCCACTGGCGTCCGTGTCTCCTTAGTTAAACGGATATAACAAGCCCCTCCTAAGGGCTAGTTACAGGTTCGATTCCTGTAGGGGACACCAAGCATCTCCAACAAAATCCTGTGAATTTACCTGCCTTACTGAAAATCCCCCCATACCCACAAATTCCCAATTTTGAGATCTCGCGCATTTTTTTTGATGAAGAATTTGTTTTACTTACACATGTTAACAAATGTTACGAAAATGAGTTCGTAATGAAAATTCTAATGTCCGTAAGGAAACCTTCATGAAAATTGTAGCTACTTTTTGTCTCGCGGGACTTTTCTCTGTCAATGCTTTTGCCCTGACCGGCAATGATGCGACCACCAAACCAGACTTGTACTATCTGAAAAACGACCAGGCAATCAACAGCCTGGCGCTGCTTCCGCCGCCACCGGCTGTGGGCAGCATTGCGTTTCTCAACGATCAGGCGATGTACGAACAAGGGCGTCTTCTGCGCTCGACGGAACGCGGCAAGCTGGCGGCTGAAGATGCCAACCTGAGTGCGGGCGGCGTTGCGAATGCGTTCTCCACGGCGTTTGGTTCACCGATTACGGCAAAAGACACACCGGAGCTGCATAAGCTGCTGACCAATATGATTGAAGATGCGGGCGATCTTGCGACCCGTTCGGCGAAAGAGAAGTACATGCGCATTCGTCCGTTCGCGTTCTACGGCGTACCGACGTGCAACACGACCGAGCAGGATAAGCTGTCTAAGAATGGATCTTATCCGTCGGGTCACACCTCCATCGGCTGGGCAACAGCGCTGGTATTGACGGAAATTAACCCGCAGCGTCAGGATCAAATCCTTCAGCGCGGTTTCGATTTAGGCCAGAGCCGCGTGATTTGCGGATATCACTGGCAGAGCGATGTCGATGCGGCGCGTATTGTCGGCTCGGCGGTCGTCGCCACGTTGCACACCAACACCGCTTTCCAGCAGCAATTGCAGAAAGCCAAAGACGAGTTTGCGAAACAGCATAAGTCGTAAAATCGTTATCTTGTAAAATACAGAAACGCTTTTGCCTGACGTTGGACTTTCAGGCAAAAGCGTCAAATTTTATTCATCTCTTTAAAGCCTGTTACCAGCCCGGAACTGCGCCACCGTTGAAGATTTTCTCTGCGGCTTTTGCCACTTCCGGCGACTGATAAGATTTCAGAAACTCCTTCACGTTCTCCGCGTCTTTATTGTCTTCGCGCGTCACCAGCAGGTTCACGTAAGGCGAGTTCTTGTCTTCGATAAACACGCTGTCGTGCACCGGCGATAACCCGGTTTGCTGAATGTAAGTGGTGCTGATGATCGCCACATCGACTTTCGGGTCGTCGAGCACACGCGGTAACTGCGCGCCTTCGAGCTCCATAATGTTCAGATGATGCGGGTTCTCAACGATATCCGGCGCCGTCGGCAACAGACCTTTACCCTCTTTCAGAGTGATCAGTTTCTCTTTTTGCAGCAGCAAAAGCGCGCGGCCCAGATTAGTCGGATCGTTCGGGATCGCCACCGTCGCGCCGTCTTTCAGCTGACCGACAGTTTTGATTTTTTTCGAATAACCGGCCATCGGGAACACAAACGTATTACCGACGGCGACGAGATTGTAGCCATGCGCTTTATTGTCCTGATCGAGGAACGGGCGATGCTGGAAAACGTTGGCATCCAGCTCACCGTGCTGCGTGGCGTCGTTCGGCAACAATGAACCGCTGAACCCGACCAGCTCGACATCCAGCCCGTATTTCTCTTTCGCGACTTTTTTGGCGACTTCGGCGACATCCTGCTCCGCGCCGTTAATCACACCGACCTTGATGTGCTTCGCATCGCTACCCTTTTGATCACAACCCGCCAGCACCAATCCTGCGAGTAATATGAAAGCGCCTGTCCGAAAATGAGGCATTGTCAGTTTCACGGTTTTTCCTTAAAAAATAAGCCCTAATCCAAAGTGAAGCTGACTATAGCAGGGTCAGGGTAGCGGCTTAAAAAACGAAAAAAGCATCAATAAGAAGAAAAAAGCATAACCCGTAAATAATGCGCAGCACTCCCCTGCCCGATTCTTTCCGAAACGTGTAGGCTGGAGGAAACTGACTGACGAGAGCCCGGAAGAATGGAAATTATTGAAGCGGACGAACAGCACGTTCCCGAAATGCAGAAAATTTATGCCTGGCATGTTAAACACGGCACCGCGTCCTTTGAAACGGAGCCGCCTTCTGTGGATGAAATGGCCGCGCGCCTGAAGAAAATCAAAGACGCCGGGCTGCTCTGGCTGGTGGTTCTGCATGAAGGGGAAGTGAAAGGCTATTGCTACCTCGGGCGATATCGCGAGCGTTACGCCTACCGGCATACGCTGGAGGATTCTATTTATATTGATCCCGGTTTTCAGAAACGCGGGGCGGGAAAAGCCTTGCTGCGCCGGGCAGTGGACTGGGCGGAAATGCAGGGGTATCGCCAGCTGATTGGTAACGTCGGCGACAGCCAGAATCAGGCGTCCATTCACCTTCATCTGGCGGCCGGTTTTAGTGTTACCGGCACCCTGAAATCCGTCGGTTTTAAACACGGGCGCTGGCTGGATACCGTATTTATGCAGCGCCCGTTAGGCGGCGGCGACCAGACGCCGCCGGAATAACGCCTTTCAGAGCCCGACCGCGTCACCGGGCGCGGGGGCTAATTTTCCTCCGGCGGTTTTGCGCGTCGCACTGCCGTCCCACACTTCCTGATAGTCGTAACCGGTCAGATCCTTGATCACTTTCTGACACTCCGGCGTGCAGTCATTCAGTTCGCCGCCGAGTTTCAGGCGCGCGACTTCTTTGATCAGCGTTCTGTGCGTATCCCGCGTCAGCTTAAATTTAAATGTCATATAGAAACTGACGGCCAGCAGGATGCCGGTAGCAAAAACCATCAGCCCGATAATCGCGTGCAGCGCGCTTTCCGGCTGAATACCCTGGCCTTTAACGAAACCGCTTTCTTCCAGCACCACACCAATCAGCATAATCGCCAGCGCGACCGTGCTTTTTCGCGTTAATACCATTACACCGGCAAATATCCCTTCGCGGCGTTTTTTGGTGACGATTTCATCCACGTCCGGAATAAAGCTGTAGATATTCCACGGAATATAATAAAGACCGGCGCGTGCGAAACCGAATATGGCAAAGACCGCGGAGAACAGCAGCAGGGAAACCGCCATTTCGGTGATATAGACATAGAACAGGAAAGCCAGTACGCAGAATATAATGCCGTACGCCAGCCGCAGTGCACCCGAAGGCGACATATTTAATTTTTCAAGCAACATCATAAATATAAACGTCGAAGGTACGGAAGCCAGCGCCGCCACACTTAAATACCCTGAAACCGACGAGGCACTTTGATGCAATCCGTAAACCACATAATAGGTGAATACGGCACCAAAAACGTCCAGTGCGGTAAACGAGAAGATATAGATAATAATATGCTGGCGGAACATGCGTATTCTGAACGAGGAAAAAAGATCTAATACCAGGCTTTTTAAATGGTGCCACAAACTGCCGCCACCGGCGGTGACCGGCTCCGGTTCAAACTCTTCACGCACGTCTTTCGCTTCCCACGTACACATCCAGGTGGTGAATACCGCCACGCAGAAGATGCAGGCAAAAATGATACCGGTGTAGGTGTACGTCAGGGAATTATCTTTGCCGGTGAACTGCATCAGTATGCCCGGAATCGACACCGCCAGCAGACCGCCGAGCTGGGAACAAATCATGCGTACGCCCGAAAGACGGGTGCGTTCGCTGAACCGGTTGGTCATTTCCGCCGACAGTGTTTCCCACGGCACCAGCACCATCGCGGACAGCAATTCAATAGAAAGATAGGTACCGAGGTAGTACCAGTAGCTCATATCTGTGACCCAGACCAGCGCGTAAAGGAACATCAAAGGAGCGCTGATCAGCAGGAAAAAACGGCGGCGGCCAAATTTTTTCCCCAGCCAGGTGTTGCCGAAATTATCGGTGATATAGCCCATAATCGGGCTTAATATCGCATCGATAACGCGGGCAATAGCGAAAATAGAACCGGCTTCAAAAACAGATAATCCGCAATAAGTGGTATAGAAGAATAATAGCCAGGTACCAATAACGGCAAAAGCGCCGCCACCAAATAAATCGGTCACGCCATACCCGATGGCCGTGCCATAACCGACTCTGCGCTCAGTTGGTTTCATTTTTATTATCCTGTCAGTGTAGGGTTATTATTAAAATTATTTAATCGGTAAGCGTTATCCATTTCCGCAACTGAGATGACCGGTAAATAGCCCCGACAATATTCAGGGAGATTTCGGCGTCATAAATATCGGTATAGTTTTTGTTTTGGGTATAAAGAGTATTCCCTGAATGACGAACTGACAGGTAGAAATTAAATACCGCCTGTCGATGGCTGTCACCCCAGTAGCTTTTAGCATTGCCCGACGGATTTTCATCGCTGATTAACAGCGTTTTGTTTTCCCCGTCAATCAGCCAGAGCGTGTTGTGATGCAGCTGCAACAGCCCTTTTTCGCAATGAATTTCCAGCAGCAGCGGGGAATCCGTGCTGTGGCAGTTGGTCGCATAGAACAGCCCGCGCGCGCCGTTACCGAGTTTAAAACTGGCCATCGCGGTATCTTCATTTTCGGTGAGTTCGCTGAGAAAACTGCTCTCCACCACGCCTTTCACCGCCAGCACGCCGCCGCCAAACCACTGCATAAGATCCAGCGTATGAATAGCCTGGTTGATCAGCAAACTGCCACCTTCTGTTTCGAAACGACCGCGCCACGGGCTTTCGGTGTAATACGTGCCGCTGCGCGACCATGTCAGCACGGCTTTAATACTGAGCATTTTGCCGAGCTGCCCGCTTTCGAGCAGCGCTTTAATTTCACGGCTCGTCGGGTTTAGCCGGTTCTGATAACAGACACCCAGCCGGGCGTCTGTTTCCGTCAAGGCCTGCCTGATGGCGGCGACTTCCCCGGAATTCAGTGCCACCGGTTTTTCGGTGAACACATGTTTTCCGGCGGCCAGTGCGGCAAGAATGGCTTCCTGATGCAGATGATGCGGCAGACAAATATGCACAACATCAATCTGCGGGTCGCGCAGCATTTCATGATAATCGGCATAAAAATCGCAGTTATACCGCTGCGCCAGCTCACGCCCTTTTTCAATATCAATTTCTGCAATCGCCCGCAGCGTGCTCGCAGGTTCCTGTTCTATCGCCGCCACGTGGCAGGAATGGATGGCACCACAGCCAATGACGGCGGCATTAATCATATTCATCATTCCTCCCGTTTCAGCGTGTCCCGTTCGCCAGCATCTGCGCCCGCACGCAAAGCTCTGCGGCTTTAAACGCATGCTCCTGCGTCATGGCGTTTTCAGTGCGGTTCAGACAATCGAGGATCAGTTGCCCGAAGAACGGGAATCCGACCTGTCCGGAAACCGGATAACGGAATTCGCCTTCCTTATTCACCAGGTACACCACGTCCTGTTCGCCACGTGTGATATCGACATATTTGCGCACCTCAATGTAACCTTCAGTGCCCAGCAGCGTCAGACGCCCGTCGCCCCAGGTGCTGAGCCCTCCCGGCGTAAACCAATCGCAGCGAAAATATCCACGTGCGCCGTTTTCACCTTCAAGCATCGTATCGCCAAAATCTTCAAAGTTCGGGTATTGCGGATGGTTGAAATTCAGCGCCTGTGCCGCGACCACGCGGGCATTGCCGTTGCCGGTATAAAACAGAAACTGCTCAATCTGATGACTGCCGATGTCGCACAGGATCCCGCCAAATTTCTCCCTTTCGTAAAACCAGTCAGGCCGCCCTTCACCCTCGCGGTGCGGGCCGGTACCGAGCGTCTGAACCACGCGACCAATCGCCCCTTCCTGCACCAGTTGCCCGGCAAATACTGCGCTTTCCACATGCAGACGTTCGCTGTAATACACCGCATATTTACGCCCGGTTTTCGCCGCCTTTTCTTTTGCTGCCGCCAGCTGTTGCAGCGTGGTGAGCGGCGCTTTGTCGGTGAAATAATCCTTTCCGGCGTCCATCACTTTCAGCCCGAGCGCGCAGCGTTCCGACGGAATTCCCGCGCCAGCCACCAGTTGCACCTCTTTATCATCGAGAATCGCGCTCAGCGATGGAGCGACCGTCACCTGCGGATACTGGCTGACTAACTTCGCCACTTTTGCCGGATCCGGATCGTAAACCCATTTCAGGCTGGCACCGGCTTCAATCAGCCCGTTGCACATGCCGTAAATATGCCCGTGATCGAGCGCGGCGGCGGCAATCACGAATTCGCCCGGTTTCACCACCGGCTGCGGTTTCCCGACAGGTGCATAGTTCATTCCGTCTTTGATGCTCATATTTACGCTCCTGTATCCATGTTTTTACCCAGCGGGATCGCCTCTTCGTTGGCGAAGTTTTCCACGGAAGCCGATTTCTCGTAAAAGTGCGGGGCCAGCGAAACCAGCCCGCCGGTCTGATAGAAAGGATCGGTCTGAACCAGCGGCAGCGTCACAATGCTGCGCGTAATGGCCGATTTATAAATCGCGGCAATCAGTTCCAGCGAACGCTTGCCCTGAACGCCGTCGATCAGCGGGGCGCTTTTCGTTTCCAGCGCGGTGAGGAAGTTGTCTATCTGGCCGGTGTGCAGGGTATAAGTCAGTTTGGGAATGGACTGATACACATCCTCGAGGCGGTTTTCACGCGCGGTATCACGCTCTTCCACCGGAAAACCGTTCGGGGCAGAAATGCTGGCGAATTTATCCCATGGTGCAGAAACCCGGGCTTTTTCGCCCTGAATGACAATTTTCTGATCTTCACCGTGATGCACTACGGAAGCCGTCAGCTGCGTCAGCGCACCAGTGTCATATTTGAAAATCGCCGCCGAAAGGTCTTCCACTTCGGCATTATCGTGAGCGGCGTTGGTGATCATCGACACCACTTCGGAAGGGAAACCGAGCATCCACTGAATGGCGTCAATATGGTGCACCGCGTGATTGAGGGTGCAGCCGCCCGCCTCTTTTTCCCAGGTTCCGCGCCACCACAAATCGTAATAGGAATGGCCGCGCCACCAGAACGAATCCACCTGCGCGTGGCAAACTTTTCCCGCCTCGCCGGAATCGAGCACCTGTTTCAGCCGCCAGAACGCATCGGTAAAACGGTTTTGCGCAATGATGGAAAGCGTTTTACCGCTTTCCTGCGCGGCGCGGATCATCGCGTCACACTCCTGCAAGGAAGCGGCCATCGGTTTTTCACAGAGCACATGCTTTCCGGCGTTCAGCGCGTCAACAGAGATTTCGGCATGCACATACGGCGGCGTGCAGACGTCAAAAACGTCAATGTCCGAATCATTAAGAATATCCTGATGACTGGCGTAAACCTTCGCGTCAGTGAGCCCGTAATGCCGTTTTTTCTCTTCCGCTTTCTCCGGATAAATATCCACCAGCGCGACCACCTGGCAGCGATCGGCAAACTGCAAATATCCCTGAATATGGTTATGTGAAATATTACCCGTACCAATAATGGCTATTTTAAGCATTATCCTACTCCCGATAAAAACCTAAGGGCGATCGTCACCTTGCTGAATTTATTAATAATTCAGGGCAGGCAAATACGATATTTTTTCTCTGACGTTGTTATTCAGGAGAGTAGTAACGACTTTTTTTTCCAACAACCGCTATTTGTGACAGGAATTGCAGTGCGGCAGAATGGTTTTGCTATGATTGCGAATAGCTTAAGAATTACAACCAGTTAACCGTGGTAATAAGTCCATACTCTAATGAGGCGTTGATCACACAATGACGGGAAAATTAAAAATCAGGCAAATTGCGGAGCTCACCGGGCTTTCTCCGAGCACTGTTTCCCGTGTCCTTGCTGGTAAAGCGAATGTCAGCCCGCGGGCAAAAGAAAAGGTATTTACCCATGCAAGAACCATGGGTATTTTGCGCGACATTCCCGCCAGCCGTTTGTTAATGAATACCCTGTTAATTTGCGCGCCGCCTGCGGCATTTTCCCAGCGTGAAGATCTCTATTATTACGAAGCCATTCAGGAAATTACCGCTGAAGTGGCGCGCTTTGATATTCACATCCGTAAATGCGCGTTGTCGGTAAACGACCCCGATATCGCGGTTTTTATGCAGGCGCTGAATCTGTCCGACGTGGACGGCGTCGTTATCATCGGAATTGATGACGTGATGCTTTATCGTCTGGCGGCGGAATCGAATAAACCGGTGGTGATGCTGAATGCGAAAGACAGCGAAATGCGCCTTGATTGCGTGTCAGCGGATCACTATTCGATCGGTTATTGCGCGGCGAATTTCCTTTTCCAGAAAGGCCACCGGCCGGTATTGCTCTTCACTGACCTGCGCCGCGAAACCATGATGCAAAGGCTGGACGGCTTCAAACGCGCCTGTCTTGAGCATCACGTCATTTTTGACGAAGCGACACATCTGCTGATCAATCACGGCAACGGCAAAGAGCAGGCGCGCAAATGCTTCGATAAATACCTGAAAGAGCGCAACCGCGAATGCCTGCCGTCAGCCATTATCTGCGGCAGCACGCCGATTGCGCACGCCACCGTGGAAGCGTTGCGGGATCAGGGCATCCAGGTGCCGGAAGACATTTCCGTCATGAGCATGGATTTCGAGCACGACATGAAACTCACCTCGCCGATGAATTTCACCTCCGTCCTTCTGCCCTGCCGCGAGCTGGGCAGCGAGGCCGTGTACATCCTGCAAAGCCGCCTGACGCGGCCATCAGGCGCGAAATTTAACCTGTTGTTGCAGGGCAAAATCCACACCGGACAATCAGTTGCGGATGTGAAATGGAAGCGTAAAGGGTTATATCCGCAGCCTTCCGGTTTATAATCAGAAGATGATGATCAGTTGCGACCGGCCATCACCCCGCCGTCAATATCCCAGATTGCGCCGGTGACCCAGCCCGCTTTTTCGCTCAGCAGAAACGCGACGGTTTCAGCGATATCACGCGGCTTACCGACGCGGCCAATCGGGTGGAAACTGTTGAAGCTGTTCATCACACCTTCCACTTCATCTTTCGCGATAAAACCTTCATAAATGGGCGTCTGCACCACCGCCGGAGACACGGCGTTGACACGGATGCCGTGACCGCCCAGCTCAATCGCCATGTTTTTGGTCAGCGCATGCAGCCCGGCTTTAGCCATTGAATAGGCGGAAGAAGGCGTGGCACCGATGGCCTGCTGCGCCCACATCGACCCGATATTCACCACCGAACCGCGCGTTCCGGCTGCCAGCATATTTTTCACCACATCACGGGTGATAAAAAACGTCGCGCGGTTAATGTTCATATACATGTCGTAATCGGCTTCTTCATGCTCCGCAAAAGGTTTCGGGAAGAACACACCCGCGGCATTCACCAGCAGACTGATATCCTGATGCTCCGCGTTAATCGCGTGACGGATGTGATTCATGCCCTGCTCCGTCATCAGATCCCCCACCAGCACGGAAACCGGACCGAGTGCGGAAAGCTCACGCTGCGCGGCGTCGGCTTTTTCCTGACGGTTACCGACCAGCACCACACTGCCGCCCTGCTCCAGCAGCAGACGCGCGGTTTCCAGCCCCATGCCACTTGTACCACCAACAACCAGTAATTTTTTACCGCTGAATGTGTTGCTCATCATTTTTATCTCCGCAATATTTTCTTTGTCTGTGTAACCGGAGCAGTTCGTCGTTCCGGCTGATGAGGTCATCATGCCAGCCATGCGCACCGCCAGCGACGCATAAGAAATAAGTCATCGACAAAGAAAAACTATCTCATTACTGTGCGCTGGTACTTTGCAAAAAATTTCCCCGACGATGAGAACATCATGCGAACCCTCAACAGACTGAAATGGTTGCAAGCTTTTGAAGCCACCGCGCGACACGGCAGTTTTACCGGCGCGGCGAATGAGCTGGGCGTAACACCCGCTGCGGTCGGCCAGCTGGTGCGGGCGCTGGAAGAATGGGTCGGACATCCGCTGCTTACGCGCACCCGCTCCGGCAGTGAACGCCTCACGCTGCTCAGCGATGTGCATGATGCGCTCGATGACATCTCGCTCGGGCTGGATAAACTGGAAAGCGGCCTGACAAAACTTCGCGGGCGCAGTGCGCGCTCCGTGGTGGTGGTCACCGCCTCGCAGGTGCTGGTGATGAACTGGCTGATGCCGCGGCTTAACCGTTTTTCAGAACGCCATCAGAATATTGATATCCGTCTGGACGTCGCAGACCGGCTCACCGATCTTGCACACGGTGAAGCCGATATTGGTATCCGCTGCGGGCCGGGAAACTGGTCAGGTTTACACGCAACCTGGCTGATGGATGAAGAAGTGGTGATGGTGTGCAGCCCGTCTCTGCTGCCCGCCGATAAGAACATCAGCCACAACTGGCTTTATGAACAAAAGCTTATCCACGACGACACGCCGCACCCCGGCGCGAATCTCCCGCTGTGGGAAAGCGTACTGAAAAAATGCGGGCTGGACGGCGTGCGTCAGTCTCATCAGCATATCAATTCCACCGCCGCGGTGATCCAGGCCGTGCTCAGTGGTCAGGGCATCACGCTGGTACGCAAAGCGCTGGTGCAGCAGGATTTAGATATTCACCGGCTGGTGCAGTTATTCCCGCAAATGTCGCTGCCAATCACCTGGTCTTATTATCTCGTCAGGTCTGCAAAATCCTTACAACGCCCGGAAGTGAAGGCATTTCACGACTGGATGGTGGAGGAAATTCAGTAAGATGTTACGATTATCGCGCCAGCCCTCCCCTGAAACTCACTGCTGAGACTCCGATGAACAAACTCACTTCTTCCGTTTCTGAATCCATTACCCGTGATCTGGCGCTGCGCATTATTCGCGGCGAACTGGCTGTCGGGTTACCGATCCCGGGGGAAAACGAGCTGGCGCAGCAGTATGAGGCATCGCGTACGTCGGTGCGAAATGCGCTTCAGGTGCTCGGGGCGAAAGGCATGTTACTGATCCAGGCCAAGAGACGCAGTATCGTTACACCGCGCGAGCAGTGGAGTTTTCTGGATGCAGAAGTGTTGTCGTGGCTCGAAGATGTCGGTATCGAATCGGAACTGGTAGAACAACTGATGCTCACGCGCCTGATTTTTGAGCCAGACGTCGCGGCCATGGCGGCGCTCAATGCTACCGGTCATGATCTGGCCGCGATTGAAGATGCGCTGGCGACCATGCAGTCCGGCCAGAAAAACAATTCTGCTGCAGAATTCGAACAAGGCGATCTGGCATTTCACACCGCCGTTTTGCAGTCGTGCCATAACCCTTTTCTGGCGTCAGTCGGTAACGCGCTGTCGGCAGCCATGCTTCTGTCTTTCAAGCAAACCCTCGAAGCTGACCTGCAACTCACGCAGGAAGCCGTACAGCAGCACCGCGACTTACTGGAAGCGATCCGCCTTAAACAAGCTGATTCCGCACGTAAATGTATGCGCCACATCCTATTGAGCGCCGCTCACAAACACATCTGGCGCGAAATCCCCGAAAAGTATCAGCACTTCTTTTAACGATCTTTTTTATCCCCGTTAGCTAACTTTGGATCTCCATCACAGTTATAAGGTTATTTTTTCCTCATCATTCTTGTCATACAAGATTTTACTGGTTGTAACTCAAGAATGAAAAATTACTGGATTGCCATCGACTGGGGAACCTCGAATTTTCGGGCGTTCCTGATGAAAGAACATCAATGCCTCGACACTGTCAGCGCGCAGTGCGGCTTGCTGCATGTGCCCGACCGCCAGTTTGCCGCTGCGCTTAAACCGCTGATTGCCCGCTGGCTGGCGCTGCATCCACAACTGCCTCTGCTGATGGCGGGCATGGTCGGCTCGCAGCAGGGCTGGCAGGAAGTGCCGTATGTCGCGCTGCCCGCCAGTTCGCGGCAGCTGGCGCAATGTACCGCCTCGCTGAAAACACCGTGGGGAAGCCCGTGCCAGATTGTCGCGGGTGTCAGCGGGAAGAATGAATTCGGTTTACCGGACGTCATGCGCGGCGAAGAAATTCAGCTGCTCGGGCTGGCGGCACTGCATCCCGATCCGCAAAACAGCCAGTACGTGATCCTGCCCGGCACGCACAGCAAACACGCCGAACTGCATAACGGTGAGATCCTGCGGTTCAGCACATTCATGACCGGTGAGATTTATTCGGTAATGCTCAGCCATTCATTGCTGGGGCGTGATGTACCGGAATCGCCAGAAGATCCCCGGGCTTTTGCTCTTGGCGTCACCAACGCACTGCACGCGCCACACCTGAGCAATGCGCTGTTTTCAGCCCGCACTTTGCGGCTGAACGGCGAACTCACTCCCGCGCAGGTCGCCAGCTATCTTTCCGGTTTACTGATTGGCGCGGAATTATATGCCGTTGCGGGCAAAGAAGCGTGGATCGTCGGTTCGCCCGCCTTAACGGAACGCTATACCCGCGCCGCAAAACAGCTCGGGATCACCCTCACTTCTGCCGACGGCAATGCGTGCTTCATTCAGGGCATGACGCAGATTTATCAGTGTCTTCACGGAGAGTCGTCATGAATTACCTGAATTTTTCCCGCCGCTGGCAGGAATGCACGTTGCCGCTGATTGCTATTTTGCGCGGCATCACGCCGGAGGAAGCGCAGGGCGTGGCGCAAACGCTGCTCGAATGCGGCTTTACCTATCTGGAAGTGCCGCTCAACAGCCCGCGTCCGCTGGAATCCATCACCATCATGGCGAACACTGTGGGCGACAAAGGTTATGTCGGCGCAGGAACCGTGCTGACAGAACATCAGGTGCATCAGGTCGCAGAGGCTGGCGGACAGCTGATTATCTCCCCGAACATGGAGCCGTCGGTGATCCGCGCCACTCTTGAACTCGGGCTGCTGAGTTTGCCGGGCATCGCCACGCCGGGTGAAGCTTTTACGGCGCTGCGGTCGGGTGCCAGCGCGCTGAAATTTTTCCCTGCCGAGTTAATGACACCTGCCGTCACCAGGGCAATGCGTGCGGTTTTACCGGCGGAAGTGGTTTGCCTGCCGGTTGGCGGCGTGAATGCCGATGCCGGGCAAATGCGCGCCTATCTGCAAGCGGGCGCAAACGGATTTGGTCTGGGCGGCGGGCTGTATCAGCCGGGCATTACACTGTCTGCCCTTCGCGAACGGGCGCTGGCGTATCAGGCGACATGGCAGCTGGCAGCGCAAAAATGAAAAACCCTCTGCCGAAAAGCTCTGCGCTGAAAAATTTATCAGTTATCGGTGATTACCGTGCCGAGCTGGGCGAAACGCCGGTCTGGTGTTTCAGCTCACAGTCGCTGATTTGGGTCGATATTGTGCAGCGGCGGTTACTGCGTTACTGGCCGGAGCAGGACGATCGTTTTGAAATCCACACCTTACCTTCTGTGTGCAGCGCGGTAATACTGACCGACCGACCGGAGCATTTTTTGCTCGTCACCGGCGAAGGCATCCTGCTGTATGACTATCACAGCATGACCCGTTATCCGCTGTGCGGCTGGCCGGAAACCGCCGCCACGCGCCCGAACGAAGCGGCCGTCGCGCCGGACGGTTCCGTGTGGTTCAGCACAATGGACGCCACCGCCAGAAACGCCCTCGGCAGCTGGTATCGCTTCGCCACTGGCGACGCGCAGCCGGTGAAAATGCTCGGCGATCAGCATGTGCCTAACACGCTGGTATGGCACGGCGGTCACGCCTGGTTTATCGATACTTTTGCGCACTGCTTTTACCAAAGCCCGGCCAGCCTTATCACACATCCGACGCTGCGCACCTGGCCGCTGCCGGACGATGTTTTTGCCGACGGCTCTGCCGTAACCAATACAGGCCTGTTGCTTAATGCCCGCTGGGGCGGGGCTTGTCTGGCGGCTTATCAGCTTAATGATTATGCCCCGCAATTTCTCACGACGTTGCCTTTGCCCGTCATGCAGCCATCGAGCTGCGCTTTCGGCGGCAGGAATTTTCAGGATTTGTACATCACTTCGGCGCGCGACGGGCTCAGAATGCCGTCCGCCACGGACGGCGCTTTGCTGCGCTACGAAACGCCCTACACAGGACAGCGGGCCTCCCTGTTCACCCTGTAAAACCCCATAAAATCAAAATAATCTCAAAGGTGACTTATGACGACGAATATCATTCCCCGGGCGGTGCCGCACACCAACCGGCAGACCCTGCTGGTCTGTTTATTGGCCGCGCTGGCGGGCCTGCTGTTCGGGCTGGATATGGGCGTGATTGCGGGCGCGTTACCGTTTCTGGCGCAGGAATTCGGCCTGAGCAGCCATCAGCAGGAAATGGTGGTCAGCGTGATGATGCTCGGCGCGGCGCTCGGTGCGCTATGCAGCGGGCCACTGTGCTCTCGCATCGGACGTAAAAAAACGCTTCTGATTGGCGCAGCACTTTTTGTTGCAGGCTCCATCGGCTGTGCCTTTGCGCCTGATTTGCAGATCCTTATCGTCTCGCGTTTCCTGCTGGGCGCAGCGGTCGGCGTGGCCTCATTTGTGGCACCGCTTTATCTCTCCGAAATCGCGCCCGAACACATCCGTGGCAGCATGATTTCCCTGTATCAGCTGATGATCACCATCGGGATCCTGGCGGCATTTCTGTCTGATACTGCGTTCAGTAGCAGCGGCAACTGGCGCTGGATGCTGGGCATTATTACGTTCCCCGCACTGATTCTGTTTGCCGGTGTTTTAACGCTGCCCGAAAGCCCGCGCTGGCTGATGATGAAAAACAAAAGTGAGCTGGCGGAAAAAGTGTTGCTGTTGCTGCGCTCAACAAAATCCGAAGCGCACATCGAACTGGAAGCCATCCGCCAGAGCGTGCAGATGAAACAACGCGGCTGGCACTTATTCCGCGCTAACAGCAATTTTCGCCGCACCACCTGTCTCGGCGTGCTGTTGCAGTTCATGCAGCAGTTCACCGGCATGACCGTCATCATGTATTACGCCCCGAAAATCTTCGCGATTGCCGGTTTCGCTTCCACGCAGCAACAAATGTGGGGAACGGTGATTGCCGGATTAACCAACGTGCTGGCGACTTTTATCGCCATCGGTCTGGTCGATCGCTGGGGACGTAAACCGATTCTTAAACTGGGGTTCAGCGTAATGGCAATTTGTATGGCGCTGATGGGCTGGATGTTCTTCACCGGCATCACCAGCCTGACCCAACAATACGTGGCCGTCACGCTGCTGCTGATTTTCATCGTCGGATTTGCCATGAGCGCCGGGCCGCTGATCTGGGTGTTGTGCTCTGAAATCCATCCACTGGCAGGCCGCGATTTTGGCGTCACCTGCTCCACGATGGCGAACTGGATTGCCAACATGATCATCGGCGCGACATTCCTGACGCTCATCGACACCGTCGGCAGCGCGGGCACGTTCTGGCTATACGCCGCACTTAACGTCGTCTGCATCGTCCTGACCCTGATTTTTGTACCTGAAACTAAAAACATCTCGCTTGAAAACATCGAGAAAAACCTGATGGCCGGTCTGCCGCTGAGAAGCATTGGCAGCTCACGCTGATTAACCCTTTCCCCTCCACCCGGAGGGGATATTAAGAGGTCAGACAAATGGCATCTTTAAAATCTGAGAGTAAGGTCAGTGCGGTCTATAGCAAGATTACCCGACGCCTGATCCCCTTTTTGATCCTGTGTTATTTCTTTGCTTATCTGGATCGTGTCAACATCGGGTTTGCCAAACTGCACATGCAGGATGCGCTGAATTTCAGCGATACGGTTTACGGCCTCGGTGCCGGGATCTTCTTCATCGGCTATTTCCTGTTTGAACTGCCGAGCAACCTGATGATGCAGCGTTTCGGCCCGCGTTTCTGGATTGCGCGCATCATGATCAGCTGGGCCGTCTTATCCGCAGCGATGATCTTCGTAAAAACACCCACTCAGTTTTACGTGCTGCGTTTTCTGCTCGGCGTGGCCGAAGCCGGTTTTTTCCCCGGCATCGTGTTCTATCTGACACTGTGGTTCCCGTCATGGCGTTCGGCGCGCACGCTGGGGTTATTCATTCTGGTCACCCCGCTTTCCACCATTGTGGGCAGCCCGCTGTCCGGCTTTATCCTCAAAGCTTTTGAAGGCGTCGATGGCCTGCACAACTGGCAATGGCTGTTTCTGGTCGAAGCCATTCCCTCTTTCCTGCTGGCGTTTGTGGTCCTGAAATTTCTCGATAATGACGTTAAATCAGCCCGCTGGCTGACAGACGAAGAAAAAAGGATTGTGGCAGCCGATCTGGAAACCGACCGTCAGCGCAGTCTGGACGCCAATGCCGGTAAGCCGCCGCAAAGCCTGAAACTGATGTTTAAGAACGGCTATGTCTGGCTGCTGGCGCTGATCTTCTTCAGCTTCAACATCGGTTATTACGGCATTAATTTCTGGCTGCCGTCGATTATCAAAACTTCCGGCGTCACCGATGATTTTCACATCGGCCTGCTGGCTGCCCTGCCCTATGTTTTCGGCGCACTGTTTATGGTGTGGAACAGCCGACATTCCGATTTACGCTGCGAACGCCGCTGGCACATCGCCATCCCGGCCATTATCGGTGCGGTGGGTCTGAGCCTGAGCGCCTGGTGCAGCGGCTCCACGGTGTGGATGATGACCTGGATTTGCCTGGCGATGTCCGGAACGCTGGCCCTGATCCCGACTTATATCAGCCTGCCCGGCACGTTGCTGTCGGGGACGGCCGCTGCGGCCGGGATAGCGTTGGTCAACTCGGTCGGCAATCTGGCCGGATTCTTTGGCCCGACCGTTCTTGGCTGGCTGAAAGACAACACCGGCAGCACCAATACCGGCCTGTATATCCTGGCCGCGTTCCTGCTGCTGTGCGCCCCCCTGATATTTTTATTACCAGCAAGACTGGTTAACCCTCGTCGCAGCCCTGAAAAAACGGCGGAACGCGACGCAGAACCATCATTAAAACGAGGCAGCTTATGAGTGGATGTGGCAACGGATGTGGTAACGGATGTGGAGGCGGTGACGGGCACTTCAATCCGGTACTGAGCGGAGATGACGGCGCGCTGAAACGTGCGCTGTACAAATCCATGGGACATACCGACGAACAGTTGCGCCGTCCGGTGATAGCCGTCGTGAACAGTTACACCAACGCCACCGCAGGGCATGTCAATCTTAATGAACTGACCGCGGAAGTCCTGAAAGGAATCGACGAAGCCGGTGGCGTCGGCATGGTATTCGGCACTATCGCGCCGTGCGACGGCATCGCCGAAGGCCATCTGGGGATGCGCTATATCCTGGCTGCCCGCGAAGTGATCACCAGTTCTATTGAGGTCATGATGCGCGCCCACCGTTTCGACGGTATGGTGCTGCTCGGCTCCTGCGACAAAATTGTCCCGGCCATGCTGATGGCGGCGGCGCGTCTGGATATTCCGGCCATTATGGTCAATGGCGGCCCGATGTATCCGGCGCACTATAAAGGCAAAGACTGGGACGGCAACATCGTGACGGAAGCCATTGGCTGGAAACGACGCGGTGAAATTGATGAAGCGGAATTCCGTCACATCGAAGACATCGCCGAGCCGGGTCCGGGCTCCTGTACCATGTACGGTACGGCCAACACCATGTGCTGTATTGCCGAAGTGCTGGGCATGAGTTTACCGGGCAGCAGTACGTTGCCGGCCATTTCGAAAGAACGCCGCGAATGTGCTTATGCCACCGGTCAGAAGGCTGTAGATCTGGTGATACGCGGAGTGAACGCGCGCCAGATAATCACACCGGAATCCATCCGTAACGCCATGATTTATCTGCTGGCGACCGGGGGTTCCACCAACGCCATTCTGCATTTACAGGCCATTCACTACGAAGCGGAATATGGCCATCTGCCGCTGCTGGAGTTCGATAAACTCAGCCATCATGTCCCTCTGGTGGCCGCCCTCTATCCGGCTTCTGAATACGACATGATTGATTTTTGGGAAGCCGGTGGCGTGCCTGCGGTAGAAAAAGAAATCAGTTCGCTGATGGACCTCAGCGCCCTGACGGTCAGCGGCAAAACCAAAGCCGAATGGCTGGCAGAAGCACCAAAAACCCGTCGCCCGGAAGTGATTCACACGCTGGCTATTCCCGTGCGTAACGAAGCGGGAGTGGCCGTTCTGCATGGCAATATTTCGCCGCTCGGTTGTGTGATGAAACCGGCTGCCGTACCGGAAAACCTGATGATTTTCAGCGGTCCGGCGGTAGTATTTAACAGCGAACAGGAATCCGTAGATGCCATTCTTTCCGGCGAAATTGCACCGGGCAGCACGCTGGTGCTGCGTTATGAAGGGCCGAAAGGCGGACCGGGCATGCCGGAAATGTACAAGCCGATGAAATGTCTGGAAGGTATGGGGTTGTCTGACAGCTGCGCGCTGATCACTGACGGACGTTTTTCCGGTTCCAACCGCGGCTTATTCGTCGGGCATATTTCGCCAGAAGCCAGCGACGGCGGCGATCTGGCGCTGGTCGAAAACGGCGACATCATCACCATCAATATTCCCACCCGCGAACTGACGCTCAACGTCAGCGCGGACATTCTGGCCGAACGCCGTAAGCATTGGGTACCGGTCGAAAAACAGGTGCCACGGGGATTCCTGCGTTTATACCGCCGCTGGGCGCTGCCTGCGGCGCAAGGTGCGGTGTTAGCTGACCGCGACGAGGAGTAATCATGTACACATCTTCTGATATTTGCGGCGTTAACCCGATTGCCGCCCTGCCCTTCACGGCACAGGGCGAGCCGGATTACACCAGTTTCAGCCGCTTGCTGGAACACCTGGCGGCTACCGGCATTCAGGGACTGACGCTATTTGGTATCGCCAGCGAATTCCCAAAACTCAACGACAGCGAGCGGCTGTTGCTGGCCGATTGTTTTCTCTCAGACCTGAAAGGCAGCGGCATTTTTCGCGCGATGTCTGTGACCGACCACAGCACCGAAGTGGCGGTGAAACGCGCGCGGGATTATCAGAAACGTGGCGCTGATGCCCTGATGCTGCTGCCGCCGTTCTTTTTGCAACCCGACGCCGACGCGATTTCGCACCACATTTTCTCGGTGCTGGAAGCCGTCGATATTCCGGTGATGGTGCAATACGCGCCGGGGGAAACGGGTCTGGCCATCACGCCCGAACAACTGAGCGAGGTGGCGGCCCGTTATCCGCATGCGGTCTTTAAAATCGAATGCAATCCGCCGGTGGATTACACCCGTGAATTTCTGAAACGTGCGCCACAGGCCAGTGTTCTCAACGGCTACGCCGGTCTGTATATGCTGGAAATGCTGGCAGCGGGCGGAAAAGGCGTCATGCCCGGCTGCTCATTTAGCGAAGTCTACGTGCAGATTTACCGGCTCTGGCAGGCGGAAAAACAGCATGAAGCCCAGGAACTGCACGGGAAGCTGTTGCCGTGGATCCGCCGCTGGATGACCCATTGTGAATATATTATTCAGGTGGAGAAAACCATTTTGCACAAACGCGGGATCATCGAGACAGATTACTGCCGCCATCCGGGCTGGACGCTGACCGCCGAAGACCATCAGATGATCGACACGTTCATCACCACTTTCGCACTTTAATTCAGGGATAAATTATGACTACTTCTGACCACTCTCCCCGTGTCGTTATTGTTACCGGCGCCAGCCAGGGGATCGGCCACGCTATCGCGCAGACATTTTTGAATCATGGCGATATTGTGATCGGTTGTGCGTTTTCATCCCCGGAAAATGCACCTCACGCGCAGGAACTGCTGGCGCAATATCCCGACAAATTCTTCTATTTTTCTGTGGATATCACCCAAACCGAAAGCATCGCCGGGTTTATCAGTGACGTCGAATCCCGCTTTGGACGCCTTGACGTACTGGTATCCAATGCCGGCAAAAACGTATTCAAAGGCATTGATTGCGAACTGGAAGACTGGCATCACAACCTCGATCTGAATCTGCGCTCGCACTGGTACATTGCCAAATGCTGCCGTGAGATGCTGGAAAAATCCAAAGGCGTCATTCTGGTGATGACCTCCAACCACGCCTTTTCCACCATGCCGGGCTGCGCACCGTACAACATCACCAAACGCGCCCTGCTCTCGCTGGTACAAAGCCTGACCATCGAATGGGGCCCGGCCATCCGAACCGTCGGCATTGCCCCCGGTTTTATCGATACCGCCGGAAACCAGGTGTGGTTTGACTCGCACGAAGACGGCGAAAAGTCGCGTCAGGACACCATCCGTAAACACCCGGTCGGACGCATCGGCACATCAGAAGAAGTGGGCGAACTTTGTCTGTATCTGGCCAGTCCGGTCGCCGGTTTTATTGCCGGCACCACCATCGTTATGGATGGCGGACGCAGTGCCTTAATGCAGGATTAAATCCTCTTCGTGCCCTGATTTCGTCAGGGCACATTCTCAGCGTCATCGTTGATTATCTCCTGCTAAACTTTTGAGTCTTAACCTCAAAAAAACGCTGCGGAGAATGTCATGTCAGAACAGTATCAGCCACCAAAAGTCTGGACCTGGAATAAAGACGAAGTCAGCAAGTTCTCAAACATCAACCGCCCGATCGCAGGCCCGACTCACGAGAAAACCTTGCCGGTCGGCAAACACCCGTTGCAGCTTTATTCTCTGGGTACACCGAACGGCCAGAAAGTGACGATCCTTCTGGAAGAGTTGCTGGCGCTGGGCGAAAGCGGTGCAGAGTACGACGCACATTTGATCCGCATTAACGAAGGCGATCAGTTCTCCAGCGGCTTTGTTGATGTGAACCCGAATTCGAAGATCCCCGCACTGCTGGACAACTCGGCCAAACCGCCAATCCGCGTGTTTGAATCCGGCAATATCCTGCTGTATCTGGCGGAAAAATTCGGTCAATTCCTGCCGAAAGACCTCGCGGGACGCACTGAAACCCTGAACTGGCTGTTCTGGCTGCAAGGCTCCGCGCCGTATCTTGGCGGCGGTTTCGGGCACTTTTATCACTACGCGCCGGTCAAAATCGAATACGCAATCAACCGTTTCACGATGGAAGCCAAGCGTCAGCTCGACGTGCTGGACAGACAGTTAGCCGGTCACCGCTTTATTGCCGGTGAAGAATACACGATTGCCGATATCGCCATTTTCACCTGGTACGGCAGCCTCGCGCAGGGCGGTCTGTACGATTCCGCCGAGTTCCTGGATATCCAGTCCTACAAAAACTTCCAGCGCTGGGCGGCGGAAGTGGCGGATCGTCCGGCGGTCAAACGCGGCCGTATTGTTAACCGCACCTGGGGCGAGCCGGATCAGCAACTGGCAGAACGCCATGACGCGTCAGATTTTGATGACAAACTGAAATCCTGATCCATACCGGATTGAGTCAGAATGCAAAAAGAGCAGGATTCGATCCTGCTCTTTTCATTTATGCCGTTTCAGTTTGCGGGTCGAGGTACTTTTTAAACCAGGCGATGGTGCGATCCCACGCCAGATCGGCTGCCGCTTTGTCATAGCGCGGCGTCGAATCGTTGTGGAATCCGTGGTTTACGCCGGGATATACATACCCTTGATACACTTTATCATTCGCCTTGAGCGCAGCCTCATAAGCGGGCCAGCCGTCGGTAATCGGCTTATCCAGTTCGGCGTAGTGCAGCAATAACGGTGCTTTGATGCGCGGCACGTCTTCGGCTTTTGGCTGACGTCCGTAAAATGGCACCGCCGCCGCCAGTTCCGGGTATGCCACCGCAGCCGCATTCGCCACGCCGCCGCCATAACAGAAACCGGTAATGCCCACTTTTCCGGTCCCCGTTTCGTGGTGCATCAGAAACTCCACGGCGGCAAAAAAGTCATTCATCAGCCTGGCCGGATCCACTTTCTGCTGAAGCTCGCGGCCTTTCTCATCGTTCCCCGGATAACCGCCGACAGAACTCAGGCCGTCCGGTGCCAGCGCCACAAATCCGGCTTTCGCCACGCGGCGCGCGACGTCTTCGATATACGGATTAAGGCCCCGGTTTTCATGCACCACGACCACGCCCGGCACTTTCCCCGTGGCTTTGGCCGGACGCACAAGATAGGCTTTTACGCTACCGTGCCCTTGCGGCGACGGATACTGAATGTATTCCGCCACAATATCGGGGTCGGTAAATTGCACCTGTTCAGCGTAGGCATAGTTGGGCGTCATCAGCGTGGAGAGCGCCGCCAGCGACAGGCCACCCGCCACAAATTTTGCCGAGAGATCGAGAAACTCGCGTTTTGTCATTTTGCCATGAACATAAAAATCAAAGTATTCGAGCAGTTCTGGCGGAAAATCTTTGGCTGTCATTCGCGTCATCGTCAGGCTCCGTTTCAGAAATTCGAAGCCTAAATAATGGTCTGATTTTGACTGTTTTGTAAACTGATTGTGAAATTGGATTTCAATACGACGCGCACCACCGCCTTTTGCCCGCCGACAGTGCTAAACTGCGTTCAGTCAAAAGGAGACGCTATGAATAATAATCTCGCAGGTCTTACCCAGGAAGAAATGGAAAAAGTGAGCGCCGGGCTGGCGGCCGGAACCGTCGCCGTACGCGAGCGCAATAACCTTCCCGTCAACGCGGAAGCCGTTGAGATGGAACAGCCGGAGCATCTGCGTGCATACTTTCGCGAACGACTTGAACACTACCGCAGCCAGCCCGCCAGAAAGTAAAACCCGTTACTGCCCGGTGGCGAAAAAACCGGTGATGGCATCAGTCAGATACGTCGCCGGTTCGCCCGGCTGCATCTGGCTCTGATGAAGAGTAATACCGATTTCGCCCGGCGCGGGTAAATCCTCCAGAACCTTCAGGGCTGCCGGTCTGCCAAAGTCCGTCCGTAAAGTAATCCCCAAACCGGCGGACAGCGCCGCCCAAATCCCGCCCAGGCTGCGGCTGGTGAAAGCAATCCGCCACGGGATCCCCGCTTTATCCAGCGCCGCCGTTGCGGCACTTCGCATCAGACACGGCGCTTCAAAAACCATTAAAGGCAGTGGTTCGCCGGTTTCCAGATAATGCGCCAGTGAGAAATTCTGCGGCCCAATCCAGCGCAGCGGAATGCGGCCCAGCGCCCGGCTGGTCGGGAAAAGCGGAATATCATCCGCCTGCCAGCACACCGCCAGATCGAATTCGTTATGCCGGATCCCGTCGAGCAATTGCTGATTGCGCGTGATGCTGGCGGATAACTGCACCTGCGGATGTGCACGGGTAAACGTGCCGAGAATGGCCGGTAACAGCGCCTCGCCGAAATCTTCCTGCATACCGAGATTAATGCTGCCACTCAGCGTGCTGGTTGATAACGCCGCGCTGGCTTCATCGTTGAGACTCAAAATCCGTCGCGCATAACTGAGCATAACTTCGCCCTGCGCAGTCAGAATCAGATGCCTTCCGGCTTTTTGCACCAGCTCCGTACCTGCCTGCTGTTCCAGCTTTTTCAGCTGTGCGCTGACCGCCGACGTCGAGCGCCCGAGGCGATCAGCCGCCAGCACAAAACTTCCCAGTTCGATGCCGGTGACAAAACTGCGCAGCGCTTCTGCATCAAAAGTTACCGGTCGTTTAGCCACGTTTAATCATCCCGTTTTTATGGATTAATGCTGCTGATATTTTCGATATTAAGGATAATCATAACGCCTTATGCTCATTTTCACACCCGCGAAAAGGAACCTGACATGAGCATCAAGACCCCCTCCCCTCTGCTGCCGCCTGAAGCTATGACGCGCCTGACGCCAAAACTCGCGCAGGTGACTGAACAGGTTTTATTTGGTGACCTGTGGCAACGAAGCGAGCTGCCTGCTCGCGACCGCAGCCTGATTACCGTCGCCGCACTGATTGCGCTGAACCGCAGCGAACAGCTGCCGTTTCATCTGGATCTGGCGGTTAAAAATGGAGTGACGCACAGCGAACTGAGCGAAGTGATCACGCATCTGGCGTTTTATGCCGGATGGCCCGCCGCCGCTTCCGCACTGACCCGTTTCGCAGCGCTCGACCCGCAATAACAGAGGAAAATCATCATGCCGTTTACCCGAATTTCAATTCCTGAACACCGCCTTGAAGGCTGGAAAAACATGATTTCTACTGTTTTGCAGGACGCGCTGGTCACTACGTTTTCCGTTCCCAAAGACGACTGTTTCCAGCTGTTTGAACCGGCAAGCCACGGCCAGCGGATAATCAACCCGACGTATCTGGCAGGCCCGGACAGCCGTCGTTCAGACGATTTTCTGCTGTTCCACATCACAGCCGGGAAGCCCCGAAATATCGAACAGAAAGCCGCTCTGTATCGTTATTTGAATGAAAGATTGCACACGGAGATCGCCATCGATCCGGCGGATATCATGGTAGTGGTGAATTTCACCCAGCCGGAAGACTGGTCGTTCAGCCACGGTGACGTCTTTCGCGTAACAGATAAATAAGTGACTGAGGTTTTTTGCAGAAATAAAAAAGCCCTGAATCTGTCTCAGGGCTTTGTTATTTATGCCATTCAAAGAGGGTCAGTGCGCTGCAATGCCTAATTTTTTCATGCGCGACAGCAAGGTGGTGCGTTTTAATCCCAGACGCTGCGCGGCACCATGCGGCCCGGCGACCACACCGTTGGTTTCTTTCAATACTGCGATAATACGCTCGCGCTCGTCGTCTGCGTTCACCGGCGGCGCAGGTTCAGAGAATGCCGGTGCGGCAACCGGTGCCACCGGCAACGGGTAATTCAGCTCGGGAAGTTGCAGATCCAATACCGTTCCGCGTGTCAGAAGCACCGCCCGTTCGATGACGTTTTCCAGCTCACGGACATTCCCCGGCCACGGCATGCGGCTCAGCAGACGCAGCGTTTCCGCCGGAATGCTGTCGATGGTGCGCTTCATTCGCTTGGCGATTTTGTAGGTCAGAAATTTCACCAGTTGCGGAATATCTTCCGGTCGTTCGCGCAGCGGTGGGATCACAATCGGGAAGACGTTCAGCCGGTAATACAAGTCACTGCGGAATTCTTTGTCGGCCACCATTTGCCGCAGGTCACGGTTGGTCGCGGCGATCATGCGCACGTTCACTGAGATCAGCTTGTTGCCGCCTACCCTTTCGAATTCACGTTCCTGCAAAATACGCAGCAGTTTAGGTTGCAGCTCCAGCGGGATTTCCCCGACTTCATCGAGGAAGAGCGTGCCCTGATCCGCCAGTTCAAAACGCCCCATACGCTGGGCGGTCGCGCCGGTGAACGAGCCTTTTTCATGACCAAACAGGTCACTTTCCATCAGCCCGGCGGGCATTGCCGCGCAATTCATTTTGACCATCCGCTGATCACGGCGATCGCCGAGGTTATGAATCGCTCTGGCGATCAGTTCTTTGCCGGTGCCTGTTTCCCCGAGGATCAGCACGGAACAGTCGCTTTTCGCCACGATCTCGACCTGTTTAAGCACAGCAGACATGCCCGGACTGCGTCCGACGATGTCGCTGAAATCCGGGTTATTACTGTTAATCTGCTCGGTCAGATAGAGGTTTTCGTGTTGCAGTTTTTCCTTCAGACTTTTGATTTCCTGATAGGCCAGCGCGTTGTCCACCGCAATGGCAATTCGTTCGGCGATTTGCTGCAAAACCCGCAGGTTGGCAGAATTGAAATTATCCGGCTGGCACTGCGCCAGTTTGAGAACGCCCAGCGTTTTATGCCCGAAACGCAGCGGCAGAATGCACAGCGTTTTGGTCTGATCGCGCCACAACAACTGGAACAGCGTACTCTCGTCGTCGTCCGGTTCTTCGGAAGGCCGCACGTTGGTCAGCAACATTTCGCCGTTTTTCATCACCTGCTGTTCCAGCGATCCCGCCAGCGTTATGCGCGATTGTTCGCGTTCGGCAACATGCGTTTGTATATAATGCGTGGCGTAAACGCTGGCCTGTTCGCTGTCTTTGTCGGCGTCGCACAGCACGATGCTGATGGCGTTGATGTGGAAAAAGTGATGAATGGTTTTAGCGATTTCGCCGGTCAGTTCGTCGAGATCCAGCTTGGAAAGCACCGCATTGGTGATGTCCACCAGAATGCGGAAATCGTCACGTTCGTGGCGCAACAACGATTGCTGAAGCAGCGCGTTTTCGCGCAGTTTAATCTGTTCAACCGCAATCGCCGCCAGCATACAGAGTTCGTGCAGCCCGTTTTTATCTTCTTCGCTGAACGTTACCGCGTGTTGACGGGTAAATTCACAACCGCCCAGCAGGCCGGAAGCCGCCAACAACGGAACCAGACAGTAATCGGTAAACGCCGGATACAGGTTGAGCGCGGCCAGCTGCGGGTAACGCAAATGCAGCGCATCGCTGCGCCAGACCTGCGTTTTCGGATTGCTGAGCAGCGCATGCACCGGCCCGGTGGCAAGCAGGGTTTCGTCTTCGTAACTCACCGGCTGATGATGCGGATCGATGCCGTAAAAACTGACGCGTTCGCTGGTGCTGTCAAACAGCACCAGCGTCACCGATTCTGCAATGCCGGCACTCTGTACCACCTGGGTCAGAGTTTCCAGCAGCGAGGTCATGGTCTGTTGCAGCAGCAGTGTGCGCGTCAGTTCCAGCAATCCTTTGTGTTTTGTCGTGCTCATGGTTGCACTCTGCATAGCGTTAGCTCTGGATAACGTAGTTTCTGAAAAAAGGGCAATACGGAAAAGTCTACCCCTTTCGTGGGACTCAGCCCCCCTGATGAGATCAACAAATGCGGGGTAAAGGTTCGGTATGTGGCAGCATCAGCTGCCGGGAGACACCCAGCGCGCCGCGCAGACAGACCTGCGGATTTTCGGTGACCTCGCCGATCGTTGCGGCGTCCGCGCCCAGCGGGTGCTTTCGCAATAAATTCAGTACCCTTTCTTCCGCCTGCGCAGAAACCACCGCCACCAGTTTGCCTTCATTGGCAAAATTCAGCGGTTCCAGCCCCAGCAGTTCGCAAATTCCCCGTACCGCGGATTTGACCGGTAGTGCATTTTCATCAATGGAAATGCCGAAACCGCTGGCCTCGCTGAACTCATGCAAAATCGCGTTAACCCCGCCGCGCGTCGCATCGCGCAGGGCGTGGACGCCGGAAACGGCGCGCAGCGGCGCAACCATTGGCGCCAGCACGGCGCAGTCGCTCTGAATACCGAGATCCATTCCCAGCTGCTCGCGGAGATTGAGAATGGTGGCGCCGTGATCCCCCAGCGTGCCGCTGACGATCACTTTATCGCCGCACTGAATCTGCCCCGCCCCCCACGCCACATCACCGGGGATCACGCCGATCCCGGCGGTGTTAATGAAAATTTTATCGGCTGCGCCACGCTGCACGACTTTGGTGTCGCCGGTGACAATGGCGATCCCCGCCTCGCGCGCGGTTTGCGCCATCAGGCTGACAATTTTCTGCAAATCGTCCATCGGCAACCCCTCTTCCAGAATGAATCCGCAGGAGAGATACGCCGGTATTGCGCCGCTGACGGATAAATCGTTTGCCGTGCCGCACACCGCCAGTTTGCCGATATTACCGCCGGGAAAGAAAATCGGATCAATGACATAGCTGTCGGTGGTAAAGGCCAGACGATCGCCCTGCTCGCTCATCGCGGCCAGCGATAACCGTGCGCCGTCTTCGCGTTCGTTGAGCCACGGATTATCAAATGCGCTGAGAAACATTCTTTCAATCATCTGCTGCATCGCGCGACCACCGCTTCCGTGCGCCATCGTCACTACGTCATTGCGCTCGTTCATCCTGCCACCTTCTGTTTCATCTCTTGCTGTTCCTGTGCGGGTTCATTTTCCAGATACCGGTACTGATACCAGGCGGCGCAGGCACCTTCTGAGGAGACCATCAGCGCGCCAAACGCGTTATGCGGCGTGCAGCCGGTGCCAAACAACGGGCATTCATGCGGCTTGCAGCGCCCTGTCAGCACGTCGCCGCAGCGCGAACGCGGATCATCGGCCACCGATTGTGTCTGCGGCCTGAAACGGCGTTCGGCATCGAAGGCAGAATAGGTTTCCGTCAGGGAAATTCCCGACGCCTCAATAAGGCCCAGCCCGCGCCATTCGCTGCTGCCGGAAAGCTGAAAGACTTCGCGGATCGCGTTTTGTGCCAGCACATTACCCTCTTCGGGCACGATGCGCCGGTATTGGTTTTCGGTTTTACACGATGCCTCGCAAACTTGTTCTACGAGCATTAAAACGCTTTGCAGCATGTCCAGCGGTTCAAACCCGCTGACCACCAGCGGTTTGCCGAATTGCGTATTAATGAAATGGTACGGTGCGGTGCCGATCACCATGCTGACGTGGCCGGGCGCGAGAAAAGCGTCGATGCGGACATCGTCTTGTTGCAGCAAACTGCGCAACGTCGGGATCAGGCTGATGTGCTGGCAAAAGACGCTGAAATTGGTCAGCCCTTCGCGCCGCGCCTGTTGCAGTGTGACGGCCGTTACCGGCAGCGTAGTTTCAAAACCGAGCGCGAAAAATACCACCTGCCGCTGCGGATTTTCCCGCGCCAGTTTCAGGGCATCGAGCGGCGAATAGACCACCCGCACATCCGCGCCGCGTTCGCGTGCATTCAGCAGCGAACCCTGTTTTCCCGGCACCCGCAGCGCATCGCCAAAGGTGCAGAAAATCACGTCCGGGTGCGCCGCAATTTCGCAGCAGGCGTCAATCCGCCCCATCGGCAACACGCACACCGGGCAGCCAGGGCCGTGGATAAATTCCAGCTGCGGGGGCAGCAGTTTATCCAGACCAAATTTGAAAATAGCGTGCGTATGACCGCCGCAGACTTCCATAATTTGCATCGGCTTTTCAGCGGTATACGGCAGTTGTGCCGCCCGTTTATGCAGGCGTTCAATCAGCGTTTTCGCCAGCTTCGGGTCGCGGAATTCATCGACAAAACGCATTATCTGGCCTCCCCCGCGCCGAGAAACAGCGCGACATCGGCTTCCACTTCTTCCATGGCGTGCAGTGCCGCCAGCGTTTCCTGCGCTTCGTGCTCGTCGAGACGGCTCAGCGCAAACCCGACGTGAATTAACACCCAGCCGCCAATCAGCTGTTCGCGTTCGCTGATGCCTTCACAGACCAGCGCGATATTCACCTCACGCCGTAAGCCGCAAACTTCTGCCCACGCGTGATCGGGCTGTTGCTCATGCAGCGCAACGATTTGCCCCGGAATGCCTATGCACATCGCTGCTGCTCCAGCCACGCCAGCCACTCGTCCATGCCTTCGCCGGTGGTGGCGGAAAGGCGGATCACTTCAATTTCCGGGTTGACCTGCCGCGCATTGGCGATGCAGATTTCGACGTCAAAACTGACGTACGGCAACAGGTCGATTTTATTGAGGATCATCAGGCGCGAGGCCGCAAACATATGCGGATATTTCAGCGGTTTGTCTTCGCCTTCAGTGACGGAAAGCACCGCCACTTTATGCCGTTCGCCGAGATCAAAACTGGCAGGACACACCAGATTGCCGACGTTTTCTATAAACAGCAGGCTGTTATTGTTCGGCGACAGCTGATGTACCGCGTCATGCACCATCTGCGCATCGAGATGGCAACCTTTGCCGGTATTCACCTGAATCGCCGGAACGCCGGTTGCCCGGATACGATCCGCATCGTTGGTGGTTTGCTGATCGCCTTCCACCACTGCGCAGTCGAAATACGGCGCAAGACGGGTCAGCGTGCTGGTCAGTAGCGTCGTTTTGCCGGAACCGGGGCTGGAGACCAGATTCAGCGCCAGAATGGCGGCCTGCGCAAAATGCTCGCGGTTATGCGCGGCGATATGATTGTTCTTCGCCAGCACATCCATTTCGATATCCACCAGCCGACGCGGCGCAAACGGCAAACCGTGCGAATGGCCGTGCTCATGTGGATGCGAATGATCGTGGTGAGAATGTTCACTGCTGACGCCTTCAATCCGAAGCTCGCCGCTGGCACAACCGCAGGTACTGCACATAGTTTTCTCCCCCGGGTTTCTGATACCCGTTATTCGATTTCAATACGTTTAATTTTCATACCGTCGTCAGCGATTACCCGCACATTTCGGCCGCCGCATTCCGGGCAAAGCAGCACGTCGGGGCGAAACAGGCGGATATCTTTCTGGCAATCGTGACACCAGCTTTGCGCCGCGGGCGTATCGAGATGCAACGCGCAGCCTTCGGCCAGTGTTTTCCGACACGCCAGCTCAAAACAAAATTGCAGCGCTTCCGGCTCGACGCAGGAAAAAGCCCCAATTTCCATCCATACTGCGGTTATTCTCCGCGCATTATTTTGCTGACCAAATTCCTGCATTATTTCCACGGCATTCTGGCACAACGTTATTTCGTGCATGATTTACCCTCCCGATGGAGTCAGATAAAAGGACTTCTGCAATATTAATGCCAGATTTCATGACGCTTATTAAAAGGCCGGACTTTTCCGGTGACGGAATTAGTGCGTCATAACTGTCGAAATAACGTGTCATCGACACACCCTTTATTCGTCCGCGTTGAGCCACGAACGGGCGAAAAACACCTAATACACTGATTTACAATCATTAATAAAATAAATATCGAAACTGGCACGCTTTATGCCCTTAGAGGGTTATGCGCCATTTTTCAGTCGTCACGGGGCGATGAAAAATGACACTCACGCACAACACAATAACAGGGTATGACATGAGCACTCTCAGCGAACTGACCACGAAGGCCGATTATATTGCCAGCAAAAACAGCCATCTGAAATCACAGTGGCGCGCTTACCAGAACAGCCTGATTCAGGCGGTAACCCATTCAAATAAGAAGATTAATCACGAGTTCTCCTGTGGCGAAGATCAGGATATCCGCTTCACGCTGTTCAACTATTTCACCGTCAGCATTCACCTGAGCGATGACTTCTACAGTCAGGACATCGTGTACAGCCTGAACATGGCGCACAACGGTGAAGAGCCTGATTTCAAAACCTTTGCCCACGCCGCGCTGAGCGAAGAAGGTAAGATCGACGGCACTGTGGATATCCACGATAAAAACGCCGTTCTGGAACATTATTTAAATAAGATTTCCGCAATTTATCAGTGTATTTACGACTCCCTGCACAACAATCGGCCTATTGCGGCGCAATTAGAAAAATTACTTAGCCACGCCTGATTCATATGCAGAAATACATTATTACGCCGGTCTGACGGAAATATTTTCCCGCGTCATTTGATTACCGGTTTTTACGGGGATTAATTCCGACATAAATGTCGAAATGTCAATTTAAGTGCCGATTTCGTCACCTTTGACGAAATGAAAAGGAGACTTCATGAGTCGCGTCGCCGCCATGAATCAATATGTGATAGCCGATCCGAAATTGTGTATCGGCTGCAACACCTGTATGGCCAGCTGTTCGCAGGAACATCAGCTGCACGGCTTGCAGTCTGCGCCCCGTTTGCAGGTGATGCGCAACCGGCTGGATTCCGCGCCGGTCATGTGCCACCAGTGTGAAGATGCGCCGTGTGCGCAAGTCTGCCCGGTCAATGCCATCACCCGTCAGGACGAGGCCATTCACCTCAACGAAAGCCTGTGCGTGAGCTGCAAACTGTGCGGAATTGCCTGCCCGTTTGGCGCGATCACCTTTTCCGGCAGTTCGCCGCTGGATATTCCGCACAACTGCAATACCTCAAAAGCGCTGCCCGCCCCGCGAGCGCCGCGCGCCGTCAGCCCGTTCCTGGATTGCGTACCCGGATTACGCGCCGTGGCGGTGAAATGCGATTTATGCAGCTTTAGCCCGGACGGACCGGCGTGCATCAAAACCTGCCCGACGCAGGCCATCACGCTGGTTACCGCCAGTCTGGCCGAACACAGCAGCCAGCAAAAACGCCTGAATGCGATGAATGCTTTCCCTGACGGTTATTCCACTTTCACCACGCCTGACGCGGGGGCCAAATAATGACGGCTTTGTTTGCTTTAGAACCCGCCTCTTTGCTGGCGCTGGCGCTACTTATCTGGCTGGTGAGCGGCGTGGCGGGCTGGGTATTTTCTGCCGCCGCACGGCTCAGCAGCCTGCTTTGCGGGCTGGGCGGCATGCTGGCTTCTGCGGCGGCCATCGTCGCGGCTTTTGAGACCGTTCACCGCGGCACCGCGGTGCAGACAGTCGCGTTGCCCGCGCTGCCTTTCACCGCTGAACTCAGCCCGCTGAACGGATTATTATTGCTGGCAATGTCAGTCACGGCGCTGTTTTGCAGCCTGTACGCCTGGGCGTGGCTGGCGGAAACGACGTCACGAAAACGCGGCCGCACCGGCTTGTTGTGCAACTTCCTGACGGCGGCGCTGACGGCGGCGGCAGTCGCGAATAACGCCATTGAACTGCTGGTGATGATGGAACTGGCCGCGCTGTGCGCCTACTTCCTGATCGTACAAACCGACGATGTGAAAAGCCGCCGTGCGGGTCTGAATCAGTTTTTATCCGGCCGCCTCGGCACGGTTTGCCTGATGCTGGCGTTCACGGTTTTACATCACGTCAGCGGAAGTCTGGATTTTGACGTTCTGCGCCACACCACCTTCCCGGCGGGCGCAAAATCGCTGGCCTTCCTGCTGGCGCTGGCGGGCTTCGGGCTTTACGCCGGGATTATTCCGCTGCACGCCTGGGTGCCGCAGTCTCATTCCAGCGCACCGGCGCATGCCGCAGCGCTGTTCTCTTCCGTACTGATGAAAATCGGCATTATTGGCATCGTAAAAGTCGGTCTGGATTTGCTCGGCGCACCGCCACTCTGGTGGGGCCTGCTGGTGTTGTTGCTGGCAATCCTGACCGCGTTTATTGGCGGGCTGTACGCGCTGATGGAACACGATATCCGCCGTCTGCTGGCCTATCACACGCTGGAAAACGTGGGGATTATTCTGCTTGGCGTCGGCGGTGCGATGACCGGTGTGGCGCTGAATATGCCGGAACTGGCGGCGCTGGCGCTGCTGGCCGGATTGTTCCATCTGTTCAACCACGGTCTGTTTAAAACCGCGCTGTTCCTCGGTGCCGGTGAAATTGAAATGCAGACCGGCATAAAGGATATGGAAAAGCTCGGCGGTATCGCCCGTCTTATGCCGTGGACCGCCGTGGCGATGCTTGTCGCGCTGATGTCGATGGCCGCGCTGCCGCCGCTTAACGGCTTTGCCAGCGAATGGCTGCTGTATCAGTCACTGTTCCAGCTAAGCGCCGCGCCGCTGTTTATCGCACGTCTGCTCGGCCCGCTGCTGGCCGTCGGGCTGGCGCTCACCGGCGCGCTGGCCCTGATGTGCGTGGCGAAAGTTTTCGGCGTGACGTTTCTTGGCGCGCCGCGCAGCAAGGCGGCAGAAGATGCGACGCCTGCCCCGCTGGCTATGACCCTGAGCAGCGTTTTGCTGGCACTGCTGTGCGTCATTTTCGGTGTCGCCTCACCGTGGATTATTCCGCACTTCGCCGCCGTTGCCGCTTCCGTTCTGAACACGCCTGTTTTGCAAACCGCGCAGCACGGTGCGGTGTTCTCCGCGACTTCCGCTGTTTCCGCCCCGATGGTGGCGCTCCTGCTTTTGGGGATGCCTTTATTGCCGTGGATTATTGCCGCCGTTCTGCGCGGTGCCCGCATGCCGAACCGTTTGCGCGGCGAGGCCTGGGCCTGTGGTTACGGGCATTCCGCTGACATGGTGGTCACTGCGACCGGTTTTACCCAGCCACTGCGCGTGATGTTTGGCCCGCTGTACCGCCTGCGCCAGCACATCATGCCCGCAAAACTGGTGAGCACGCTGCATCAGGGCTGGCTCGGGGCTTTCTGCCGTCGTCTGGCTTTCATCGAACTGGCCGTGTTGCTGGTCGTGGCTTTTGCCTGAGGAACTGACTATGAATTTTCCCTTTTTGCTGAACGGTTCTCTGTGGCCGCTGGCGCTGATTCAGGCCTTCTCGCTGCTGGCGGTGGCTCCGCTGTTTGCCGGATTCAGCCGCGTCATGCGCGCCCGGATGCACAACCGTCGCGGCCCGGGGGTATTACAGGAATACCGTGATATCGCCAAATTACTCAAACGCCAGAGTGTGGCACCGGCGGCATC
Organism: Rahnella sp. BCC 1045; assembly: GCF_019049615.1. Taxonomy (NCBI): domain Bacteria; kingdom Pseudomonadati; phylum Pseudomonadota; class Gammaproteobacteria; order Enterobacterales; family Yersiniaceae; genus Rahnella; species Rahnella sp. BCC 1045. The sequence continues at coordinate 103,148 of NZ_JAFMOZ010000141.1, forward strand.
CGGCCCGGCGTTTCGCAGCATGCCGTATCTGCTGACCGGCGGATTGCTGGTTATCGCCACCGCCCTGCCGGTGGTGACGCTGGCTTCGCCGATGGGCGCAGCAGGTGACCTGATTACTGTGATTTATCTGTTTGCCGTGGTGCGCTTTGTGTTTGCCATCGCCGGGCTGGATACCGGCAGCACGTTCACCGGCATCGGCGCCAGCCGTGAAGCAGTGTTGGGCGTGCTGGTCGAACCGATCCTGCTGCTCGGCCTGTGGGTCGCCGCGCTGGTGGCGGGTTCCACCTCGCTCGGCGCGATTGCCACCCGCGTGCTGCACTGGCCGGTGTCATCTTCCCTGACGCTCATTCTGGCCGGTCTGGCCTGCGCGTTTGCCACGTATATCGAAATGGGCAAATTGCCGTTTGATATGGCCGAAGCCGAGCAGGAATTACAGGAAGGCCCGCTGACCGAATATTCCGGTGCCGCGCTGGGCGTGCTGAAAATCGGCATCAGCCTGAAACAGCTGGTGGTGTTGCAGCTTTTTCTCGGGCTGTTCTTCCCGTTCGGGCAGGTGGATCACATCACGCCGGTGGCATTGCTGACTGCCGTGGTGCTGAGCCTGGTGAAACTGCTGATCGCCGTTTTTCTGGTGGCACTTGTCGAGAACAGCGTCGCCCGTCTGCGTTTTCTCAAAACCTCCCGCACCACATGGGCGGGCTTCGGGCTGGCATTTTTGGCGCTGGTTTCCTGGCTGGTCGCAGGCTGACCTGACATTTTTCTTATCCCGCCACGGCGGGAAGAGGCTTTGCAATGAGTGAGTTCAATACCGCATTAAATCAAAACCCGGTCGGCAAACATTATCTTGCTGCGCTGGCGAAGCAGTTCCCGGCAGCCATTTCAGGCAGCGAATGGCAGACCGATACGCAGGCGACGGTGACTATCAAGCTGAACGCACTGCCGGAAGTGGTCGAGTGGTTGTATTACCAGCAAGGCGGCTGGCTTTCCGTGTTATTCGGCAATGATGAACGCACGCTGTGCGGCAACTATGCGCTGTATTACGTGCTGTCGATGGAAAAAGGCGTGAAGTGCTGGATCACCGTGCGCGCCGAAGTGGATCCGGTTTCGCTGGAATTCCCGTCCGTGACGCCGCGCGTGCCCGCGGCAGTCTGGGGTGAACGCGAAGTTCGTGATATGTACGGTTTACGCCCGGTCGGGTTGCCGGACGAGCGTCGTCTGGTGCTGCCGGACGACTGGCCGGATGATTTATATCCGCTGCGCAAAGATTCAATGGATTACCGTCAGCGCCCGGCACCGACGACCGACGACGAAACCTATCCGTTTATTTCGCAAGCCAAAGAAGGCAGCAAAATTGTGCCGATTGGTCCGCTTCACGTCACTTCTGACGAACCCGGACATTTTCGTCTGTTTGTCGATGGCGAAGACATTATCGACGCGGATTACCGTCTGTTTTACGTCCACCGCGGGATGGAAAAACTGGCCGAGACCCGCATGGGCTATAACGAAGTCACGTTCCTTTCTGACCGCGTGTGCGGCATCTGCGGTTTTACCCACAGCGTGGCGTATACCTCATCGGTGGAAAATGCGATGGGGATTGTGGTGCCGGAACGTGCCCAGATGATCCGCTCAATACTGCTGGAAGTGGAACGTCTGCACAGCCATTTGCTGAACCTCGGGCTGGCCTGCCATTTCGTCGGTTTTGACTCCGGCTTTATGCAGTTTTTCCGCATCCGCGAACAGTCCATGAAAATGGCCGAAATCCTGACCGGCGCTCGCAAAACCTACGGCATGAACCTGATCGGCGGGATCCGCCGCGACATCTTAAAAGACGACATGATCCAGACCATTGCGCTGGCGGGCAGCATGCGTCGTGACCTCGGTGAGCTGGTGGATATTCTGCTCAGCACGCCGAATACCGAACAACGCAGCGTCGGCGTCGGCATTCTGGATCCGCAGGTCGCGCGTGATTTCAGCAACGTCGGCCCGATGGTGCGCGGCAGCGGCCACCGCCGGGATATGCGTCAGGATCATCCTTATGCCGGTTACGCCAAACTGCCGTTTGAGATTTGTAGCGAAACCGGCAACGACGTCTATTCCCGTCTTAAAGTCCGCATCCACGAAGTTTATAACGCCCTGAATATGATTGAGTTTGGCCTGCAAAGCCTGCCGGGCGGCCCGCTGGCGGTGGAAGGGTTTACCTATATTCCGCACCGCTTTGCCCTCGGTTTTGCCGAAGCCCCGCGCGGCGATGACATCCACTGGAGCATGACCGGCGACAACCAGAAGCTTTTCCGCTGGCGATGCCGTGCGGCGACGTACGCCAACTGGCCGACGCTGCGCTATATGCTGCGTGGCAATACCGTCTCCGACGCTCCGCTGATTATCGGCAGTCTCGATCCTTGTTATTCCTGCACCGACCGCATGACCGTGGTCGATGTGCGTAAGAAAACGACCATCGTCGTGCCTTATAAAGAGATCGAACGTTACGGCATCGAACGCAAAAACTCGCCGCTTTAAGGAATCACTTAAATCATGCTGAAACTGATTAAAAAAGTGCTGAAAACGGGCACAGCCACCGTGGGTTATCCGTTCACGCCGCTGGATTTGGCACCGAATTTTCGCGGAAAGCCGCAATACACCGCGCAGCAGTGTATAGCCTGCGGGGCCTGCGCCAACGCCTGCCCGTCTAACGCGCTGACCATGACCACGGCGGAAGACGGTGAAACCCTGCGCTGGCAACTGTTTTTAGGCCGCTGCATTTTCTGCGCCCGCTGCGAGGAAGTCTGCCCGACGGCGGCCATCAAACTGTCGCAGGAATTTGAACTGGCGGTATGGCGCAAAGAAGATTTGTACGAAACAGCGGATTTCCCCATCTGCCATTGCCGTGAATGCGGCAAACCTTACGCCGTGCAAAAGGAAATCGACTTCGCGCTCAGCCTCTTGCAGGAAAGCGCCGCGCTGAGTGACCGGCAAATCGCCGACCGCCGCGTGCAGTACGAAACCTGTCCGTCATGCAAGAAAATGCACAGTCTTTCTTCCACCGACCGTATTGATATCGGCCGCCATATGACCACGGAGGCCCGTTCATGAGTCATAACCCGATTGCACCCCGCGACGAAAATGGCCTGCCGGTGCCCGTCACGCTTGACGAAAGCATCGCAAAACTGAAATCCACCCTGCTGCACAGCATCCGCCGCTCCGCCTACGTTTACCGCGTGGACTGCGGCGGCTGTAACGGCTGCGAGATTGAGATTTTCGCGGCGATTTCACCGCTGTTCGACGCCGAACGTTTTGGCATCAAAGTCGTCCCGTCACCGCGCCATGCCGACATTCTGCTGTTCACCGGCGCGGTCACCCGCGCCATGCGTATGCCCGCACTGCGCGCCTGGGATTCCGCACCGGATCCGAAAATCTGCATTTCTTACGGAGCTTGTGGCAACAGCGGCGGCATTTTCCACGACCTTTACTGCGTCTGGGGCGGCACTGACAAAATCGTACCGGTCGACGTGTATATTCCGGGCTGCCCGCCGACACCGGCGGCCACCATTTACGGCTTCGCGATGGCGCTCGGTTTGCTGGATCAGAAAATCAAAGGACAGCAGCACGACGACGCCGCAGCGACACCGGCGGAATTACTGCATCCGGATCTGCCGCAGCCGTTGCGCGTTTTACTCGACCGCGAAGCGCGCCGCATGGCCGGTTACCGTTATGGCCGCCAGATTGCCGATGAGTTTATGAATATCGTGGCCGCGCCCGGCCTTCAGCCGGTGGAACAGCGCGTTTCAACCTACCTCAGTGAACGCGGCGACCTGCGGCTCACTGAAATTATCGGCAACCTGCAACAAATTTATCAACAGGTTCTGCGCGGGGAGGTGCGTCTGTGATGACATCCGGAAACGACCAGCGCTACGCGCAGCATCAGCCTTTTTCCGGTCATCAGGCCGAAAAGAACAAAGTGATTTTTTACTCACTGAGCAGCAAATTTGTCGACGAGAAAAGTGCGCAAAAGCGCAGTTCGCAGAAAGTGCAGGAAGTGGTGTATTACAGCCTGGCGATCGGCCACCACCTCGGGGTGATCGACTGCCTGAAATCCCGCCTCGAATGTACGCTGACCGGTTACCAGCAATGGGTCAGCTGCCTGCCAGAACAGGGGGAAGCTTACCGAAAACTGGCGGGTGTACAGCGTTTTGGCGAAATCAATATCGACAGCAGCCACACCCATTTACTGGCGCTGGCGCTGCGCGATGCCCGCCCGCAGATGAATGAAGAACAGCAGGGCTGGAGCGACCAGCTCATCGCCCTGCTCGGACAAATCGAAAGTGACCCCGCGATGTACCTGATGGTCAGGAGATACGATGCCTGATTCCACTTCCCGCTACGCGCTGCTTTGTGTGGGCAACAGCATGATGGGCGATGACGGGGCCGGGCCCCGGCTGGCAGAACTGTGTGCAGAAAAACCGCTCAGCGGCTGGACAGTCGTTGACGGCGGTGCCGCGCCGGAAAACGACATCGGCTATTTACGCGAGCTGCACCCGGCGCATCTGGTGATCGTGGACGCCACCGACATGGGGCTGATGCCCGGTGAGATGCGCATTCTCGAAGAAAGCGACATCAGCGAAATGTTCATGATGACCACCCACAATTTGCCGCTGACGTTTCTCATGCAGCAGCTGCGTGAGGATATCCCGCAAATCACGTTTGTCGGCATTCAGCCGGACGTCGTCGCGTTTTATTACCCGATGAGCGACGCCGTGGAACAGGCCGTCATCCGTTTGCATCAGCTGTTACCGGCGCTGGAACAGGGCATGGGCATCGCGCCTTTTCAGGCAGAAACCGCCTGACCTTGCTGTCGACATAACTGTCGATGTGGTGACGACGCGGACATGACGTCAGTGACACGCGTCGTCATTGGCAGGCAAGAGAATCATTAACTCATTGAAAGACAAGTATAAAAATAAAACCATAAAACTGGCATGGTTTATGTATAGCAGTAGATGAAAACTTTTAACCACTTCAATTTAAGTACACAGAAATCCCCTAAGGCACTGGCATTGCAGGAAGGCGGCAAGCGAAGGAGTCCCGATGAGCTGACATGCGTCAGTGATTCGGTCGGGTGAACGCAGCCAACGCACCTGCGGTGCCAGGGACGACGGGGATTTGGAGAGTAGACATGAACCGGTTCATTATCGCCGACCCTAAAAAATGCATCGGCTGCCGTACCTGTGAAATTGCCTGCGTCATGGCGCACAGCGATTCTCAGGATATCTCGCTGCTGAACGCCGCCACGTTCGCCCCGCGCCTGCACGTCATTAAAGGCGTGAATCTCAGTACGCCGGTGATGTGCCGCCAGTGCGAAGACGCGCCCTGCGCCAACGTCTGCCCGAATGGCGCGATCCTGCGCACCGGCGACCACGTTCAGGTGATGCAGGAACGCTGCATCGGCTGCAAAACCTGCGTTGTCGCCTGCCCGTATGGCGCGATGGAAGTGGTCACCAAACCGATTTTCCGCCAGAACGGTGCCGCAATGGTTGCCACGTCCGACAAAGCTGAAGCGCATAAATGCGACCTGTGCCACACCCGCGCAGAAGGCCCGGCGTGCATGGAAATCTGCCCGACCAAGGCGCTTTACGCCATCGACCGTAATCACTTACAGGAAATGAACGCAGAAAAACGCCGCCGCGCTGCGCTCGACAGCACATCTCCCCTGCTGTTTTAACTCCGGATAGAGGAAGTAATCACATGAAAAAAATCACCACCGTCTGCCCGTATTGCGGGGCCGGCTGTAAATTGAATCTGGTTGTGGATAATGGAAAAATCATTCGCGCCGAAGCCGCCAATGGCGTCACTAATCAGGGTGAACTCTGTCTGAAAGGTTATTACGGCTGGGATTTCCTTAACGATACCAAACTGCTGACCCCGCGCCTGACGCAGCCAATGATCCGCCGTCAGAAAGGCGGAAAATTTGAAGCCGTCAGTTGGGATGAAGCCATTCGCTATACCGCGCAGCGCCTGAAAGAAATCAAACAAAAACATGGCCCGCGCGCCATCATGCATACCGGTTCTTCCCGCGGTACCGGCAACGAAACCAACTATGTGATGCAAAAGTTTGCCCGTGCGGTCATCGGCACCAACAACGTCGACTGCTGCGCCCGCGTGTGCCACGGCCCGTCCGTTGCCGGTTTGCAGGCGACGCTCGGTAACGGCGCAATGAGTAACTCCATCGGCGATATCGAGAATTCAAAATGCCTGCTGGTAATCGGCTATAACTGCGCGGACTCCCACCCGATCGTCGCGCGCCGCGTGATCAAAGCCAAAGAAAAAGGCGCACAGATTATCGTCTGTGATCCGCGCCGCATCGAAACCGCGCGCATTGCGGATCAGCATCTGCAAATCAAAAACGGCTGTAACATGGCGCTGGTGAACGCGTTCGCCCATGTACTGATCGAAGAAAACCTGTATGACCACGACTACGTGGCGAAATACACCGAAGGCTTCGAGGAATACCGCAAAAACGTTGCCGATTATTCACCGGAAGCGGTCGCCGAACAGACCGGCGTTTCTGCACAGCAAATCCGTCAGGCGATGCGCACTTACGCCGCCGCCCCTTCTGCCACCATCATGTGGGGCATGGGCGTGACTCAGTTTGGTCAGGCTGTAGACGTGGTGAAAGGGCTGGCCGGGCTGGCGCTGCTGACCGGTAATCTGGGCCGAGCCAACGTCGGTGTCGGGCCGGTTCGCGGACAAAATAATGTGCAGGGTGCCTGTGATATGGGCGTTCTGCCGAATGAATTCCCCGGCTATCAGGCTGTCACCGACGCAAAAGTTCGTGCGAAATTCGCCGATGCGTGGGGCATTGACGTTAACCAGATGGACGCGGAAGTCGGCCACCGCATCACCGAAATCCCGCACCTGGCGATTGAAGGCCACGTGAAAGCCTACTACATCATGGGCGAAGATCCGTTGCAGACCGAAGCTGATTTAGGTCTGGTGCGCAAAGGCTTCGAGGCGCTGGAATTTGTCGTTGTGCAGGACATATTCATGACCAAAACCGCTGAACAGGCCGACGTCATTCTGCCTGCCACGTCGTGGGGCGAACACGGCGGTGTGTTCTCTTGTGCTGACCGCGGCTTCCAGCGTTTCGAAAAAGCCATCGAACCGAAATACAACGTCAAACGCGACTGGGAAATCATCAGCCTGCTGGCGACAGAACTCGGTTATCCGATGCATTACAACGATAACCAGGAAATCTGGGACGAAATGCGTGAGCTGTGCCCGCTGTTCTACGGCGCAACCTACGAAAAAATGGGCGAACTTGGGCACGTTCAGTGGCCTTGCACCACCCTCGAAAGCCCGGGGACGCAGTACCTTTACGCCGACAACCGATTCGATACGCCAACCGGCAAAGGCCAGCTGTTTGCCGCACCGTGGCGCGCACCGGCAGAAGTGCCGGATGAGAGTTATCCGCTGGTGCTGTGTACCGTCCGCGAAGTCGGCCACTATTCCTGCCGCTCAATGACCGGCAACTGCGCCGCTTTGCAAACACTGGCCGACGAACCGGGCTTTGTGCAGATGCACCCGCAGGACGCCGAAGCGCTCGGCATCCGCGACCAGCAACTGGTCTGGGTCGCCTCGCGCCGTGGCAAAGTCATTTCACGCGCCAACTTCAATGAACGTATCAATATCGGCGCGGTGTACATGACCTATCAGTGGTGGATTGGTGCCTGTAACGAACTGACGCAGGATAATCTGGATCCGGTCTCTAAAACGCCGGAAACCAAGTATTGCGCCGTTAACGTTCAGCAGATTGCCGACCAGCGCTGGGCGGAAAACTATGCACAGCAAACCTACAGCGACATGAAAGCGCGTCTGCGCAGCGCCGTTGAGGATGTGATCCCGGTGATAGAGGTTTAGTTTTTTTAGCTCCCAAAATAGAGGGTTTTAAGCTCCTTCCCCTTCGCAGGGGGAGGAGCACACCCAAAATCCCAAGAGGCTGTATGTTTGATTCTCACGTGATCCGTATCTGCGGCAAGGTTCAGGGCGTCGGTTTCCGGCCTTTTATCTGGCAACTGGCAGAACGGATGCAGCTTCGCGGCGAGGTGTGTAATGACAGTGCGGGCGTGGAAATCAGACTTTTTCAGCCGGGCGATATCGACGCTTTTATCGCTCAGGTAAAACGCGATTGTCCGCCGCTGGCGCGCATCGACAGTATCCGTTTCGACCTTTTCGACTGGCAAACGCCTCCTGAGGATTTCACCATCACGCCCAGCCGCCAGAGCCAGATGGACACGCAAGTGGCACCCGATGCGGCGACCTGTCCGGAATGTCTGAAGGAAATCACCCGCCGCGGCGACCGCCGTTTCGGCTATGCCTTTACCAACTGCACGCACTGCGGTCCGCGTTTTACGCTGATCCGCGCCATGCCTTACGACCGTCCTTCCACCAGCATGGCGGAATTCATGCTCTGCCCGGAATGTCAGCGGGAATATCAAAACCCGGCCGACCGGCGCTTTCACGCACAACCGGTCGCCTGCCCGGACTGCGGGCCACAAGTGAGCGCCACGCGGCAAAACGGCGAAACGCGGGTGCAGGGAAATGCAGCGCTCAGATACGCCGTGGCCGCATTGCAGGCGGGTGAAATTGTTGCGATCAAAGGGCTGGGCGGTTTTCATCTGGCATGCGATGCCACGCAACAGAATGCAGTTATGCGGCTGAGGGAACGCAAAAATCGCCCGTCAAAACCGCTGGCGGTAATGCTGCCGGATATCGGCTGGCTGGCGCAATGCAGTGACGACAGTCCGCAGTTTGCGTTGCGGGAGCTTCTGAGTTCGCCTGCCGCGCCGATTGTGCTGACGGCAAAAAGCGCCACGTCGCCTTTGTGCGCGGCGGTGGCGCCGGAGCTGGATGAAGTCGGGCTGATGCTGCCGTTTACGCCGTTGCATCATTTGCTGATGCAGGCCTGCGGCACCCCGCTGGTGATGACGTCAGGGAATGCGGCAGGGCGTGCGCCGGTTTTAAACAATGACGATGCACTTCGTCAGCTCGGCAAAATTGCCGACGTCTTCCTGTTGCATAACCGCGACATCGTTCAGCGCGCCGACGATTCGCTGGTTCGCGTGACACCGCAGGGCACCGAAGTTCTGCGTCGTGCGCGAGGTTTTGTGCCGGATGCGCTGCCGCTGCCCGCCGGTTTCAACACCCAGCCGCCAGTGCTGGCGCTGGGCGGCGACCTCAAAAATACGTTTTGTCTGGTACGCGGCAATCAGGCCATTCTCAGCGCGCATTTCGGATCGCTGGCTGACGGCGATATTGCCCGCCAGCAACAGCAGGCCATTGAGCATTTCCGGCAGCTTTATGAATGCACGCCGGTGGCGATTGCCCGCGATGCGCACCCTGCTTATGTCAGCCACGTTCAGGCAGAAAGCCACGGAATACGGGTGGTTGATGTATTTCACCATCACGCGCATCTCGCGGCGTGTCTGGCAGAAAACGGCTGGCCGCTGGACGGCGGAAAAGTCATCGGGCTGGCGCTGGACGGGCTGGGTTACGGCATTCCGGCAGGCAAAAACGGCGCGCTGTGGGGCGGTGAATGTTTGCAGGTGGATTATCTGCATTGCGAACATTTAGGAGGTTTACCTGCCGTAGCGCTGCCCGGCGGCGACCGCGCGGCGCGTGAACCGTGGCGCAATTTGCTGGCGCAGTGGCAGGCTTTCGTGCCCGGCTGGCAGTCGCTGCACGAATCGCGCGTGCTGGATGAACACCCCTGGCTGCCGTTGTCGAAAGCCATCGCCGCCGGAGTGAATTCGCCGCTGGCGTCTTCCTGCGGGCGACTGTTTGATGCCGTCGCTGCCGCGCTCGGCTGTGCACCGGCGCAGCTGAGTTGGGAAGGCGAAGCCGCCTGCCGGCTTGAAGCACTGGCTCACCGCGCGGAAGGCATTTCGCATCCGGTTACGCTCCCGTTGCGCCATACATCCGGTGGCATATTTCTGGATTTAGCCACTTTCTGGCAGCAGTGGCTCGCCTGGCAGGCACCGCCTGCTGCACGGGCTTTCGCTTTTCATGACGCCCTCGCGCAGGGTTTTGCCGCCCTCGCCCGTTTTCATTGTGCCCGCACCGGTATCCGTACCGTTGCACTCGGCGGCGGTGTTTTGCATAACCGCCTGCTGCGCCAGCGTTTGCACCATCATCTGTCGCCCTTGCGGGTGCTGATGCCGCAAAACGTCCCGGCCGGTGACGGCGGGCTGGCGCTGGGTCAGGCGGTGGTCGCCTGTGCGCGCCTTCAGTTCTCTTCTTTTATTTCTGCTTCTGTTTCAGCTTCTGTTTCAACTTCTTTATCAAAACAATAAGGATCCCCATGATTAGCCGTGACATTTTCCACACACACCGCCGCGCTTCCTGGCTTTTAACCGGTCTGGTGGCTATTAATTTACTGGCCTGGGCCTGGGCATTTCTGGTGTTTCGCCATCATGCGGCACTGATGGCAGCGGCGTTGCTGGCTTACGGCTATGGCTTGCGGCACGCGGTCGATGCGGATCACATTGCGGCTATCGATAACGTGACCCGCAAGCTGATGCAGCAGGGCCAGCGGCCGGTGGCGGTCGGGGCATTTTTCTCACTCGGGCATTCCAGCATTGTGGTGCTGGCCTGTGTGGCGATCGCCGCCACATCGCTGGTTTTCGGCAATAAAATCGGCTGGCTGCATGATTATGGCGGCACCCTCGGCACGCTGATTTCTGCACTGTTTTTACTGATGATGGCGCTGTTGAATGCGTTGATTTTGCGGGATGTATATCGTCGTTTTCAGAAAGTTAAACAAGGGCAGACTTTCTCAGATAAAGAAGAGCTGAATCAGGTTCATGGCGGCATCATGAGCCGGATTTTCAGTTTCGCATTTAATCTGGTGAATAAAAGCTGGCAGATGTATCTGGTCGGATTTTTGTTCGGGCTGGGGTTTGATACCGCCACGGAAATCGGTCTGCTGGGCATTTCCGCGGCGGGCGCGTCTTCCGGGATGTCGGTCTGGAGTATTTTGATTTTCCCGGCGCTGTTCGCCAGCGGCATGGCACTTGTCGACTCGCTCGACAATTTTGTCATGGTGGGCGCGTACGGCTGGGCGTTTGATAAACCGGTTCGCAAGCTCTATTACAATATGACCATTACGGCCACCAGCGTATTTATCGCCCTGTTTATCGGCGGGCTGGAAGCGCTCGGGCTGATGGCAGACAAGCTGGATTTGCACGGCGCATTCTGGCGCGTTGTCGGAGAACTCAATGACAATATGGGCAGCGTCGGGTATGCCGCCGTGGCAATTTTTGTGGTGTTCTGGGGCATTTCCGCCCTCAATTATCGCCGCAAAGGCTACGACAGTCTGGCGGTCTGACTCGTTTAAACGCCGTCTGCTCTATATGTTAACCGTTATGCATCATTGGGCAGCGTTAGCTGTTTTTCCAGCCGCAGTTTATCGCCGTCCGTAACCGTAATCATGATTTGCGTTTTCCCACCGGGTCTGACGGCAAAACGCATTTGCCCGAGCGGTTGCGCCTGGCTGGCGGCGAGATTCATGTTCTGGCTCTGGCGGCTGGTGCTGGTTCCGGCGGTGCTTTCCTGCGAAACGGACACCGCTACCTGACAAGCGCAGGCTTTGGTGAGGCTGACCATCGGCGTTACCGTGTAGGTTTGGGCGTCATTATGGGTATCAAACCAGAGCTGGTTGGACATTACGGCGGCAATCAGAAGTAAGTGCATCACATTTATCCTCTGGATCCAGTCGAAAAAAAACAGGGCTCGTGCCCTGTTTTTCATTTCGCGCGCAGGCTTAGTGCTGGTTAGTATAAGCCACGTTTGAAGTGCCTACCTGAGTCACACTGGTCAGGCTGCCATTGGCACTCTGACTGTTCTGAGACAAGTTGGCCCAGCCAGACTGAGATACCAGAACCTGGCTCTGATCGGCGCTTTGGTTCACGTTAGCCGTGTTAAGACCGCCATTTTTCTGAATAATGCTGATCAGGCTCTTATCACCGGTTTGAGACGTGGTTGCGGCATTTTTGTAGCCATTCTGATTAATAGCGGTCAGTGAATTCTTAACCCCGCTTTGGTCAGCATTGGCATAGTTACCGTTACCTTCCTGATAGATCTGGATTTCAGAGTTCCACTGAGTCGTTGAGAATGTGGGTACTGTTGACGGAGGAGTGGACGGACCGGATGGGCCAGAACCGCCCCCACCGTACCCACCACCTGCAAATGCACTGCCACTGACGACTAAAGCGGAGACTGCCACAATTTTCCAAAGTTTCATGATGCTACCCCATTGGTTTAATATCGGATGTCATGTCATAAGAACGTATGTTTGTTAATGCTGTGTCAATCTAATCGCCATTCCTGACGAGTTTTGTACGACACCGCTGCTCTGGTTCGTACCATTCTGGCGAATTTCCGTCACACTCCGGCCTTTTTGCAGAATGTAAGCCGTATTGCCAAAATTTTGTTGCGTAATGGATGCATCCCCGCCGCCGCTTTGCGATATGTAGGCAAAATTATCGCTGCCGCTTTGGGAAATATCAGCGTTATTCCCATTACCTCTCTGATTTACCACCGCGGTATTTTCTGTACCTATCTGACGAATAACGCTTGAACTGCCGGAACTCGTCTGATTCGTATAGGCCACATTACTGTTACCGTTCTGGTAAATCGTTGATGAATTCCCTGATGAATTTCTCGCGCCAGCAAAATACTGATCCGGACTGTCAGAATTTAAATCTGAGTAACCCATGTCAGATTGTTGTGCGTGAACGACCCAGGATATGGAAAGTAACGCCAGGGTCAGTAATGTCTTCTTCATTTCGTCACCTTTTTAAACCCGACGCCTGATAATAAGCTCGCCGGTTTTATTGCTGCTGACGAATTGATTATGGTGTTTCATCCGAATAAGAAACTCACCCGCACGTCGTATTTTAATTTCCAGCTTCATCAAAAAGTATGAGGATGCACTTCTCATGCGGATTGACCAGAACATTTGAGTAAAAGGTCAGCGCGGCTAATCTACCCCATGGCATTAATCCTAAAGTGCTAAAAAATAGCCGGTCAAATAATCACACAAATGCAACTATTCTTAATAAAATACTGACATGCATTCGGCCATAAAAGAGATCTTTCGCACATTTCCAACCCTTAACATTGCCCGTAAAGCTCCTGTTCAGCTTGCTTCACCCCGCGTTATCTGGCCGCAAAAGGGCTTTTGCACAGCCTCACCTAAGCTAAATCAAATGTATGAGAGGCTGATAATGGGTTTATTCACGATGAATCATGCAGACCGTTGCAGTTTCCGGAGGGATATTTGCGTTAAGTAATCCTTAAATTCGCAGCCTTAACAAGGACGAACGTTAAGATTGTGTAAGTTCATTACTTAAATTCTCTTTAAGCTGGGCGCTGAAAAATTAATACAATACATTAAGAAAATTTTATACATTTTACGTTACATTTTGAAACATAAATAAGCCTTGCGTAAGGAAAACCAAAAGCTAAATTGAGTCTGTACCGCACATAAAACGACCTGAAATATTATGTGCCTCAGGTTGCGTATATTTTCAGTTTTCAGATATACACAGCAAACATACAGCTATAGATTTAGCAAAATAAAATCACAGTCTATTTTATGCCTGTTTTAATTGTCAGGCATTGGCCGGCTGTGGCGATAATAAATCAGGGCAGGGTTTCATTATGAGTAATGAAGCAGCAATCAATAATAATATTCTTTTATTAGTGACCAAACCATCATTACAAGCCAGCGCTTTATTGCAGCAATTAAAACAACAACTTTACGTTAATACCCGGTTGCACAATATTCATAAGTCTCTGGACGATCAATATCTTCAGGAGACATTAATTCTCTTCGATATGATGGAAGCGGACCGCAGGACCATTGAATCCTGGCAGTCAGCCATTAACCGGTATCACAGCAGCGTAAAGTTACTGCTGCTGAATACGCCCGATAATTATCATTTCCGTGAAATCGAAACCTGGCCACGGATCAGCGCCGTTTTTTATCTTTCGACCGATGAAGAGCATCTGGTGGAAGGTATCAGAAGCGTGATCCGCGGGGAATGCTATTTCTCTCAGGGGTTCGCCAGCTATCTGATCAATCAGTCCGGCGCTTTCCGCCATCTTCACAGTGAAGACACCGGTCTGACCCACCGTGAAAAAGAGATCCTGAATAAGTTACGTGTTGGCGCGTCGAACACGGAAATCGCACGTCTGCTGTTTATCAGCGAGAACACCGTCAAAACGCATCTTTATAATTTATTTAGGAAAATTTCCGTCAAGAACCGTACTCAGGCGGCTTCCTGGGCTAACGACAATCTCAAGCGCTGACATCATGACTCCTTGTATGAAATCGTTCTGGCTCTGGCTGGCGCTGCTTTGTGCTACCTGCGTGCATGTCCAGGCCGCTGATGTACGGGATCCGGGGTTGATTACCGACCGCACGGTGACGTCGGTGGGTCACGATTTTTACCGTGGTTTTACCGACCGCTGGGATCAGAACTACCCGGAAACGATCACTATTTCAGAAAGACCCAGCGCCCGCTGGGGCAGTTGGATCACCATAAAAATAGGTCAGGACACCTTGTATCAGACTCTGCTGTTTCCGAACCGTCGCAATTTTAATAAGGACATCGATACCGCCATTGCCGGGGTCACGGAAGCCTTATCACGGCGGCAGCTAGACAAAGCACTACTTGGCACCGGGGATCTTGCCCATGACGAATTTTAATGCACAGCCTCTTTTAAGGAGAGCATCGTGAATATTCCAGTCTCTGTCCCGCGTTCGGTGATGCTGCTGGCATTGCTGACGGCGTCCCCGTTGTCCTGGGGCGGCAATATGGTTTTCCAGTTCATCAACCCGAATTTCGGCGGCAACCCGAATAATGGCGCGTTTCTGCTCAATGAGGCGCAGGCGCAAAACTCGTATAAAGACCCCGATGCGTATGATTTCGGCACGTCCAGTACTTCAGCGCTGGATAACTTTACCGCGTCTATCCAGTCGCAATTACTGGGCAGCCTGATGGGTAACGTGAATCAGGGGAAACCGGGGCGGCTGGTGACACAGGACTTTATTGTGGATATCCAGAATACCGACGGGCAGCTGGTGATGAATGTCACTGACCGCAAAACCGGCAAAATTTCCACTATTCAGGTTCAGGGTTTGTCTGCAACGACTAACTGATTCCGATGACCAATAAAAACAGGAACAACATCATGCGCAGCTATTTATTACTCATCGCAGTTTTTGTGCTGAGCGGGTGCCTCACAGCAGCACCGAAAGAAGCCGCCAAACCCACGTTATTGCCGAGAGCACAAAGTTATACGGATCTGACGCATCTCCCGTCACCCCAAGGGCGAATTTTTGTCTCGGTTTACAATATTCAGGATGAAACGGGCCAGTTCAAACCGTATCCGGCGAGTAACTTCTCGACGGCAGTACCGCAGAGCGCCACGGCCATGCTGGTTTCCGCATTGAAAGATTCGAAATGGTTTATTCCTCTGGAACGTCAGGGTCTGCAAAACCTGCTCAATGAACGCAAAATTATCCGTGCCGCACAGGATAACGGCAGCGTCGCCATCAATAACCAGCGCCCGCTTTCCTCTCTGGTGGCCGCGAATATCCTGATTGAAGGCTCGATTATTGGCTATGAAAGCAATGTGAAATCAGGCGGGATCGGGGCACGTTATTTCGGCATTGGCGCCAGCACGCAGTATCAGCTGGATCAGATTGCGGTGAACCTGCGCGCGGTCGACGTCAATACCGGGGAAGTGTTGTCATCGGTAAATACCAGCAAAACAATCCTGTCGTATGAAGTGCAGGCCGGGGTGTTCCGCTTTATCGATTACCAGCGTCTGCTGGAAGGCGAACTCGGTTACACCACCAACGAACCGGTGATGTTGTGCCTGATGTCGGCCATTGAGTCGGGTGTAATTTATCTGGTGAATGATGGTATCGACCGCAATCTGTGGCAGTTGCAGAATCCTTCGGATATCAATTCTCCGATCCTGCAACGCTACAAAAACAGCGTTGTCCCCACCGATTCCTGATAATGGAGGGGAGTTGCGAAGGGAAGTGGCGGGTTGAAGCCACTTCCCTTCTTTTTTAAGATGGTTCAGCTTTCACTGTCTGGCGGTAATTGCTGACGCGCTTTTTGTCCTCAAGATTAAAGTCCGGATCCAGATAAATACTGACCCGTTTTATCAGTAAATCCTCGAACACAAACACCGTGCAGAAATGATGACGCCCCGCTTCTGACGTTGGCCAGCGGTCGCCGTTTTGCATCACGCCGCGCATCTGTCCTTCCAGCACAATCGTGTCGCCATCACTCAGAAAGGCGAAAGCATCCTGAATATGCTGAATTTTGTCTATCTCCAGCGCAAAACGTTTGCCCAGCTCTCCCAATGACGATTTACCCTGGGCGGTACCAAATTTCGGGAAGAACAGCACGACGTCTTCAGCAAAGAGATCTAACAATGAAGCATCCGCCTGATCCAGTTTGGCGTAGAAATTCTTAACGATTTCAATGCGTTTTTCTTTCAGTTCGTGTTCAGCCATTTTCACCTCGAAATTCTCCATCCAATATTTAAGCCTAGTGACTGCCGCTGATTTTGCCAGTTATGCGGTGAGGCTCACAAAATTGCCAGTACCGTCCGGAGAAGAGTTTTCTGCACTCAGCCGCGGAATTCTCTACACTGGCAAGAATTTTCTGATCATGTCCCCTTACACTTTGGAGAGTCACGGATGCCTCAGTTCAACCGGGCAGGAAGCGCAATGCCCCCTGTTCCTTCGCCCGCACGTGCTTTTATCATGGCGATATGCCTGTTGCAGGGCCTGTTGCTGTATTTCTTTTTCTCTGCCCCGGAAACGCCCGCGCTAATTCGCTTTACGCATAATATTTACGGGCAAACTATGGCACTGGTATTACCGGTGCTGATTTCGCTGGCGGTTACGCGGCTGAAAGACGGCCGGTTCTGGGCAAGTATTATCGTCTTCACCCTGCTGCTGGCCGGGCTGGCGGCATGGGCAAAAAGTAATATTTTTGCAAATATGACGGACAGCATTCTTGTTCCATTCCAGCTGTCGCTGGGGTTACTGACGTTCTTTATTTTGCCGTGGCTTCAGGTTCAGGCTTTCCCGCCGGAGACGCGCTACCGCTACATCCATCTGGCGGCCTGTTACAGCCAGAATATTCTGTGCGTGATGTTAACGGTGCTGCTGATGCTGCTGGCCGTTGCGGTGGTCGCGCTGTGGGCGGCACTGTTCCGGCTGATCGGCATCGAATACTTCCACCAGTTGTTTTACGATACGCCGCTGGTCGGCTGGCTGCTTTACGGCGTGCTTCTGGGCATCAGCATTGTCACCTGCCGCACCCAGCCTTCGCTGATGAACACGACGCGCAACATCATCCGTTTTATCCTGAAAGGTCTGTTGCCGCTGGTGGCGTTTATCGCGCTGATTTTCCTGTTTGCGCTGCCGTTTACCGGCCTGAACGCGCTGTCTCAGGCGTGGTCGGCGGCAAGTCTGCTGACCACCATGGCGCTGAGCGTGCTGATCCTGGTAAATGTGGTGCGGGAAACTGACAGCCCGGTGAAGCCTTATCCGCGAGCCATCCGCCTGATGGTCAACGCCGCGATTTTGCTGCTGCCGGTGTATGCCGCACTGGCGCTGTACGCCACCGGTCTGCGCGTGTCGCAATACGGCTGGACGCCGTCGCGGATCTGGGCGATGCAGATTATTGTCGTCACGCTGATCGCGTCGGTTTGCTACAGTTTTTCCGTTATCGATAAGCGCCCGGACTGGTTGCCGCGCATTACGCAGTTCAACAAACCACTGTCGCTGCTGGTGGTTTTACTGGTGATTGCCTGCAACAGCCCGCTGCTGGATCCTTACCGCATCAGCGTGAATAGCCAGATTGCGCGGCTGGACAGCGGGAAAACGCAGGCTAAAGATCTCTCGCTGAATCTGCTGCGTTTCGACACGGGCCGACGGGGGAATGAGGCGCTGGTGAAACTCCAGGAGAATCCGGCGTTCACCCGGGATCCACGATTGCAGGCGTCATTGAAAAACATGCTGGCGCAAACTTCCCGCTGGGGTGCTTACAGCGTTAAAGAGGCTGAAAACGCCGCGAAAAACTACCGCATTGAAGACGCGAAAAAACAGATCCTCCTGGCCAAAGGCGCATCGCAGCCGGATGACTCCTGGTGGAAAAGCCTGCCTGACCTGGAGAATTACCGAAGTACCCTGCGCGATTGTCTGAGTTTAGAAGGCGCATGCATCATCAATACGCTGGATCTGAACAACGATAAGCAGAAAGAAATTTTCTTCTGTAATACGTTTGATACGCCGTCCATCAACTGCCGGATTTTCGCCCGTCAGGCCGGAAAATGGGCACAAACCGGAGAGCTTTATCTGTATGAAGGGAAGGATAAAGACGCGCTGATTCAGGCGCTGCGCAACGGTGAGGTCAGGCCTGTACAACGGAAATGGGCAGACGTGCAGATCGACGGCAAGCGTCGGGTGATCCACTACAACAGCGATAACGACTGATTGATTTCTTCACCGGCAGGCGCCCTGCCGGTGAAGCTTCCCGCATTTGCATTCCCCCGGACTATTTTCCCGGCAGCATCCGCGTAAAGGTATCGTCTTTGCGAAAATAGTGATGATAAATCGCCGCCAGCGCGTGTAAGCCAATCAGGTAATACCCGCAGTTCGCCAGGAATTCATGGGCCGTGCGCACCGTGCGGCGCGCAGAAGGATCCGGCGAGATAAACTGCGGCACCTGCCAGCCAAACAAAACCCAGTCGCGCCCGCCAAATTCCAGCGTCAGCACGCCGAGCACCGGCAGCGAAAGAAACAGCAGATACAAAACAGCGTGTACGGCGTGAGACGCCGCAATCTGCCAGCGCGGCAGCGGCGGCGTGATGGCCGGCGTGGTATTTCGCGTGCGCAGGAAAATGCGCACCCACATCAGCAGCCAGACGCAAATCCCGAAATTGAAATGCAGCAATCGCACCAGCGGCTGATTATCTTCCGGGAAATAATCGCGGGTCAGCATGGCGGCGTAGGTCAGAATAATCATCAGTAACGTCGCCCAGTGCAGGCTTATCTGGGAAAGCGAATAACGGGTTTTCATAAATCGTTTCCTGTCCGGAGATAAGTATCAGGGAACCATCGGCACGAAAAATGAGTATAGGAAATAAATACGCAGACTTTATGAAGACCGCAGGACTCACCCTTCCGGTCATTATGACGGGAAAAGTGAATAATCTGACGGGATATGTCATCCTGCCGCAAGCGCATCGCGATAGAATCTCTCCATACCCCAGTCCAATGACATGCAGAGGATTTTCCAATGAAATTGATCAGTCAGAATTTTGAGAACGGCGCACCGATGCCGGGCGAGCTGGCATTTGCCGTTCAGGATGCACAAAACCACCTGGCGCTTTCCTCCAACCGTAACCCGCACTTAGCCTGGAGCGACGTACCGGAAAACACCCGTTCGTTTGCGCTGGTTTGTGTGGATCCGCATGTGCCGGGCCGTCCGGACGACGTGAATCAGGAAGGCAAGGTGGTTTCCGCATCATTGCCGCGTATCGATCTGTTCCACTGGCTGCTGGTGGATATTCCTGCTGATACCCGTGAGATTGCCGAAGGCAGCCACAGCGACAGCGTGACGCCAAAAGGTAAACCGGCGTTGCCCGCTGAAGCCGGAATGCGTCATGGCATCAACGGTTATACCGCGTGGTTTGGCGACGACGAAAATATGGGCGGCGATTACTACGGTTACGACGGTGCCTGCCCGCCGTGGAATGATGAAATTGCGCACGACTACGTGTTTACGCTGTATGCACTGGATATTCCTTCACTGGAGTTACAGGATAAATTCTACGGCCCGGATGTGCTGGCCGCTATCGAAGGCCACGTTCTGGCACAGGCCAGCCTGACCGGGACTTACACCTTAAATCCGGACGTGAAGTAATGCCCTCTGGCAGGAGAAACTATGCCCTCTGAAGGTCGCAGCAATGCAGAAAATCTTCTGCCAAACCAACTGCCGGTCATCCACGACCGGCTTTTTTCGCTGGCGCGGCCTTATCTGCAACAGCCGCATCAGGTGTCCAGTTTCCGGTTTTTCGAGCCATCGCTGCTGCGGGTGAATTCCGGGCAACTGACGCTGAGTCAGGAGCACGACGCGCCGGTGAAGCTGGGAAACACGCCGCATCTGATGGTGATTTCGCAACATACGCAGGCGCACGTCAGCAAAACCGTCAGCGCAGAAAGCGGGATTTTCTCGTCGCTGTTTCTCGGGTTTTCGCCTGCGCTGATCGCCGGGTTTTACCGCGATAACGCCCCGCTGCTGTCGCCCCTCACGCCGCTTAACGGCTTTCAGATCGTACCGCTGGACGATGAATTACAGGAAACGCTGGATTATTGTCTGCACGGTCTGAAAAATCCGGCCAGCACGGCGGTGCAGCAAAACCGTCTGACCGGCGTGCTGATCGCACTGGCGGAGCGCGGAATTTTATTCATGCCGCGCGCCGGTGAACCGCTGGGCACCCGGCTGACCACGCTGCTGGCTTCCGCGCCGGAATTTGCCTGGACCGCCGCCAGCGCCAGCCAGCAACTGGCTATGAGTGAAGCCACGCTGCGGCGGCGGCTGGTGGAAGAGCAAATCAGCTTCCGGACATTGTTGCAGGATATCCGCATGCATCACGCCATGACCCTGCTGCAAACCACGCGCTGGAGCCTGTCACAAATCGCCGATGCGTGCGGCTATCGCGCCAGTTCGCGGTTTTCCCTGCGTTTTCGCGAGCGGTTTGGCTGTTCACCTGCTGACATCCGTTAAACAAAGAGCCGTTAATAAAAAGAGTGAATAAAAAAGCCAGTCACCTCAGATGACTGGCTTTCAAGTTTTCCGCTGTTAACGCGTCAGAAAATTATTCAGATTCAGCCGGCGGTTCGTTACCGTTTTTTTTCGGTGCCAGCAGGCCATCGGCGCGGAACATCGCTTTAATGCCGCGCACCGCCTGACGGATGCGATCCTGATTTTCGATTAACGCGAAACGCACATGGGTATCGCCGTAATCACCGAAACCAATGCCCGGCGACACGCAGACTTTCGCATCCGCCAGCAGACGTTTGGCGAATTCCAGCGAGCCTAAGTGGGCATACGCAGGCGGGATTTTCGCCCAGACGTACATCGACGCTTTCGGATTTTCCACCATCCAGCCCGCCTCGTGCAGCCCGCGCACCAGCACGTTTCGGCGCTGACGATATTGTTCGGCAATGTCTTTCACGCATTGCTGGTCGCCTTCCAGCGCCGCAATCGCCGCCACCTGCAACGGGGTAAATGTGCCGTAATCGTGATAACTCTTGATACGCGCCAGCGCGCTGACCAGCTCAGGATTGCCGACCATAAAGCCGATACGCCAGCCCGCCATGTTGTAGCTTTTGGACAGCGTGAAGAATTCCACCGCGATGTCTTTTGCGCCCGGCACCTGCATGATCGACGGCGCTTTCCAGCCGTCATACACGATATCGGCATACGCCAGGTCGTGGATCACCAGTACGTTGTATTGTTTTGCCAGCGCCACCACGCGCTCGAAGAAATCCAGTTCCACGCATTGCGCCGTCGGGTTCGACGGGAAACCGAGGATCATCATTTTCGGTCGCGGAATGGTTTCGCGAATGGCTTTTTCCAGCTCGGCAAAGAAATCCACACCTTCCGCCAGCGGCACGGAGCGCACCTGCGCACCGGCAATCACTGCGCCGTAGATGTGGATCGGATAACTTGGGTTTGGCACCAGAACGGTATCACCGTGATCGAGCGTCGCCAGCATCAGATGCGCCAGCCCTTCTTTCGACCCGATGGTGACGATAGCTTCGCTTTCCGGATCGATTTCAACCTGATAGCGGTCGGCATACCAGCGGGAAATCGCCCGGCGAAGACGCGGAATGCCGCGGGATGTCGAGTAACCGTGCGTGTCTTCACGCTGTGCAACCTGCACCAGCTTTTCCACGATGTGCGGCGGTGTCGGGCCGTCAGGATTCCCCATACTGAAATCGATAATGTCCTCGCCACGGTGGCGTGCAGCCATTTTCAGCTCAGCAGTAATGTTGAAAACATAAGGGGGAAGACGATCAATGCGCGAAAAACGACGGGGTGAACTGGAATCAGCCATAATTTCCTCTGGGATACGTAAGCGCCCGGACCGTCCGAGCGACGCTGGCCGCGTTGCGGCCTTCAACGAACATATCGCAGAGGAAAAAATCTGTCGAGAGATTGAGCAACATTTTTTTAACTAAAGTTTTTAGCTAAGATCTTTAACTAAAGGCGCGTATCGCTGGCAAGCAGCCCCAGCAGCCAGTCATTTTTCCATTCGTCGCCAATGCGGTAGCTGTCACGCAGCCTGCCTTCATACTGAAAACCACATTTCTCCAGCACGCGTCGCGATGCGTCGTTACCTTCCAGCACGTTGGCCTGCAAACGGTGGAATCCGCACTGATCGAAAGCAAAATTTAATACTTCGCGTAATGACTCGACCGCATAGCCTTTGCGCTGATGTTCCGGTGCCAGAATGAAGCCCACTTCGCCCTGCTGATACGGACGCCAGTCGGGGAAAAATCCGGTCAGCCCCACCGCCGCGCCGGTTTCTTTTTCGCGGATCAGCAGGCAGAGCCAGAAATCGCAGTAGCGATCCCAGTTGCCAAGACGCTGCTCAAAACGGCTGTGAACCTGCGCGGGCGTTTCGATATCACCGATAAAACGCATGACTTCCGGCGTCTGGTACAACCGCAAAAAGAACGCCCAGTCGTCAGTCTGGATTGGCTGCATGATAAGCCGCGGCGTTGATAACGAGATCATTTCTGGCTGTTCTCCATTTTTAGATAGCGTTTTGGACCTGAACCGGACCGCATTCCGTCCTTTGGTGGTGAATCTCTGACCTTTTATTTATAATAACGGCTGAATCCATTTGGCACAGATATGTATTACTGTGCAGAGAAATCACCATGCCTCACATGTTTGATATGCTGCTGGCGGTCTTTGACCGTGCGGCGCTGATGCTCATCTGTCTGTTCTTCCTCACGCGTACCCCGCTGTTCCGTAAACTGCTGCACAAAGAAAATGATAATCATACGGCGCTGGAACTGGCGGCGGTCACCGCGATTTTCTCGCTGTTTGCGATTTTCGGCACACTTTCGGGGATAAACGTTGAAGGCTCGCTGATTAACGTGCGGACTATCGCCATTATGTCCGGCGGCATTCTGTTCGGGCCGTGGGTCGGTATTATTACCGGTGTGATTTCGGGTACTCACCGTTTTCTTATCGACATTCACGGGCCGACGTCCATTCCGTGTCTGATCACCAGTATTACCGCCGGTTTTCTTTCTGGCTATATCAATAAAAAAGTCAAAAAAGCGCTGCACTGGAAAGTCGGTATTCTGGCCGGCATGCTGTGCGAAACGCTGACCATGATCCTGATTTTACTGATGGCCCGCCCGTTTTCGCTCGGGCTGGATATCGTGATGAATATCGCCGCGCCGCTGATCCTCGGTGCCAGTTCGATTGGCCTTATCGTGATTCTGGTGCAAAGCGTCGAGGATGAAAAAGAAGTTATTGCTGCCCGGCAGGCGCGGCTCGCGCTGGATATCGCCAATAAAACGCTGCCCTACTTCAGGAATATCAATGCTGAATCGTTAGACAGCATTTGCCGGATTATCCGCGATGATATCGACGCCGATGCCGTCGCCATTACCGATACCAGGAACATTCTTGCGTACGTCGGCACGGGCGCGGAAGAATACAATATCGGCCACGAAGCGCTCAGCGAGATCACCAAGGCTACGCTGGAAAGCGGCCAGATTACCGTCAAAAATAACGACGAGATGCACCGCACACCACAAATTCACTCGCTGATTATTATCCCGCTGTGGGAAAAAGGCGAAGTGACCGGTTCCCTGAAAATCTATTATTGCGACCCGCACCGAATAACCTATTCCCTGAAAGTCATGGCGATCGGGCTGTCGCAAATTATGTCGACGCAGATGGAAGTTTCGCGCACCGAGCAGCTGCGTGAGATGGCGAATAAAGCTGAAATGCGCGCCCTGCAAAGTAAAATTAACCCACATTTTCTGTTTAACGCACTGAATGCCATATCGTCTTCAATTCGCGCCCGCCCTGACGTCGCACGGCAGCTGATCATCAATCTCTCCCGCTATTTGCGCTATAACCTGGAACTGAACGATGAGCTGATTGATCTGCGCAAGGAACTGCATCAGGTGCAGGATTACATCGCCATCGAGCAGGCGCGGTTTGGCAGCAAGCTGACGGTGATTTATGACATTGATGACGATATTTCGGTGAAAATCCCCAGCCTGCTGATCCAGCCGCTGGTGGAGAATGCTATTGTCCACGGGATCCAGAAGTGCAGCGGAAAAGGTGTGGTGGTGATTTCAGTGAAGCATCAGCCTGACGGCGTGAAGGTTTCAGTGAAAGACACCGGCCACGGCATCAATCAGGAAACCATTGACCGCGTTGAGCGCAACGAAATGCCGGGCAATAAAATCGGCCTGCTAAATGTGCATCACCGCGTTTCGCTGTTATACGGCCGGGGGCTGACAATCCGCCGCCTTGAACCGGGGACGGATATTTCATTTTTAATCACCAAGGCCTCTTCCGCAGTGGCAAATGCCCTTGAGAGCAAAATAGCCTGAAGCGGAAGACCCGTGCAGTTACTGTTCGCTAATTATCATTTTTTGAAGCATTTAACCTGCCGCCCGCGTTTCGGGCGAACGCATCGGGGAATATTCCATGAAAGCCATTATCGTCGAAGATGAAATACCGGCTCAGGAAGAACTGAGTTATCTGATTAATACGCACAGCAGCATCAAAATTGAAGCGATATTCGATGACGGGCTGGATGTGCTGAAATATCTGCAAACGAATGAAATCGATGCGATTTTCCTCGATATCAGCATTCCTTCGCTCGACGGTGTGTTGCTGGCGCAAAATATCAGTAAATTTGCGCATAAGCCTTACATTGTCTTTATCACCGCCTACAAAGAACACGCCGCCGAAGCCTTTGAAATCGAAGCGTTTGACTACATTCTCAAGCCGTATCACGAATCCCGCATCGTCACGATGCTGCAAAAACTCGAATCGCATTTTCAGCGTGACAGCCAGGATAAGCAGGAAGCCGCCGCCCCCGCGCCGAGTAACGCGCCGCGCGTCAGCCACAGCATTAATCTCATCAAAGATGAGCGCATTATCGTGACGGACATTAACGATATTTATTACGCAGCTGCGCAGGAAAAGGTGACGCAGGTGTATACCCGCAAAGAAGAATTCACCATGCCGATGAATATCACCGAACTGTGCAACCGCCTGCCGGAGGAGCATTTTTTCCGCTGCCACCGTTCGTATTGCGTGAACTTGTCGAAAATCCGCGAGATTGTGCCGTGGTTTAACAACACCTACATTTTGCGGTTAAGTGATCTGGATTTCGAAGTGCCGGTCAGCCGGAGCAAGGTAAAGGAATTCAGGCAGTTAATGCGGTTCTGATGTTACGGCCTCCCCTTTACAAGGGAGGCCGTAAACATTAAATCGTCAAACCAATCGACTGACGCAGATAGGCACCTGCGCCCAGTAATCCCGGCTGATCGTGGGTGATCAGAAACACCGGAATATCCATCAGGTAATCTTTGAAACGCCCTTTATCTTCGAACGCCGCACGGAAACCGGAGGCTTTGAAAAATTCCAGGAAGCGCGGCACAATCCCGCCTGCGATATACACACCGCCAAACGTCCCCATGTTCAGCGCCAGATTGCCGCCAAAACGCCCCATGATGACGCAGAATAACGACAGCGCACGACGGCAGTCGACGTTTTCGTCTGACAGCGCCAGCTCGGTGACATCTTTAGGTTTGAAGTTTTCCGGTACGCGGTTATCGGATTTCACAATAGCGCGGTACAGATTCACCAGCCCCGGTCCTGACAGAATGCGTTCCGCAGAAACGTGGCCCATTTCGGTGCGCAGCTGTTCCAGAATAATGTCTTCTTCTTCGCTGTTTGGTGCGAAATCAACGTGACCGCCCTCGCCCGGCAAACTCATCCACTGTTTGTTGGCGTGGATCAGATGCGCAACCCCCAGACCGGTACCCGCGCCGTAAATCACCGCCGGTTTGCCGTCCTGCGCTTTTTTGCCACCAAACTGCAGCAAATCCGCTTCTTTGAGCATCGGGATCGCCATGGAAACGGCGGTGAAATCGTTAATCACTTCCAGATGTTTCAACCCGAGGCTTTTCTTCATCTCCGCAATGGAGAAGGCCCAGGTGTGGTTAGTCATCGCAACCCAGTCGCCGGTAATCGGGCAGGCAATCGCGATACATGCATCCTCAACTTCCTGTTGCTGCTGCGAAAGATACTCACGAACCGTGGCTTCGAGGCTGTCATATTCCAGCCCGGAAAAGGTCTTCGACTGAGAAATCTCACCGCTGTCCAAAGCGCAAAGCGCCAGGCGGCAGTTGGTGCCCCCGACATCGCCCACCAGGGAGTATTTGGTCATGTTATTCTCCACAAAAAGTAAATTCGTTATGCTGCGCACCCGCGCAAAAGTTGCTGTGCTAAAGAGTACGCTGCCGGGCGCGCTGATGTAAGCTGCACATCACTTAACGACCGGCGAAAGCCTGCCAGCGGGGCAAAGCTTACAGATTCGTGTGGGCAAAATAGCGGTAATTGCTATACGCTGCAACGCAGTTTTGAACCAACGCACATTTATGCGGCATGTCACACAAAATAATGTCGACCGCCGGTAAACAGACCTTGCTGAGTTTCATCTAAGCTATTAGGGCAAACAAAACTATAAAATAAGGAAATACTTGCATGTTTCATCCCCGCGCCAGACTCATGCTGGCCTTTGCGTTGCCTGCGATCATTATCGGCGTGCTGTCGAGCCTGATTCTGGTCGCCATTATGATGCTTGCCGGTGCGTTACAAACTTTGCTTTGGCAAAACATTCCCGCGGTTTTAAATGTGAATACTCAGTCCGCCAGCTGGACGCTGTTCATGCTGACGCTGACCGGGGTCGGCGTGGGCGCATTAATTAAATATATGCCGGGCCACGCGGGGCCGGATCCGGCGACCGAATCGCTGATTGGCGCGCCGGTTGCAGTCAGTTCACTGACCGGTCTGGCGTTAGCCTTAATGCTCGGGCTGGCCGGGGGCGTCAGTCTCGGTCCTGAATATCCGATTACCGTGATTAACATTGCGCTGGCCGCCGCGTTTGGCGCGCGGTTTATGCCGAAAGTACCGACCACCGACTGGGTGATTCTGGCTGCCGCCGGAACCATCGGCGCGTTGTTTGGTACACCGATTGCCGCCGCGCTGATTTTCTCGCAAACGCTGGGCACCAATAAAGATGTGCCGCTGTGGGACCGGCTTTTCGCGCCGCTGCTCGCCGCGGGTGCGGGGGCGATTACCACCGATCAGTTTTTCCAGCCTGACTTCTCGCTGACCATTCCGGCTTATGACAGCTCACGGCTGATTGATATTTTCAGCGGTTCGGTGGTGGTGTTAATTGCGATTGCGCTGGGGATGCTCGCCGTCTGGCTCTTTCCGCATATGCACCGGTTGTTTAACAGTATCCAGAATCCTGTGCTGCGGCTGGGTCTCGGCGGGTTTGTGCTCGGGCTGCTGGCGCTGATTGGCGGAGAAATCACGCTGTTCAAAGGGCTTGATGAGATGAAGGAGCTGGCGCATTCGAATCAGCTGTTTGAGATGGGGCCGCTGCTGGCGATCACGCTCACCAAGCTGGCGGCGTTAGTGGTCGCGGCGGCCTGCGGTTTTCGTGGCGGGCGTATTTTCCCGGCGGTTTTCGTCGGGGTTTCACTGGGTCTGATGTTGCATCAGTATGCCCCGGATGTGCCGGCAGCGGTCACCGTTTCCTGCGCCGTGATGGGCATGGTTTTAGTGGTCACGCGCGATGGCTGGCTCAGCCTGTTTATGGCTGCCGCTGTGGTACCGGGGCTTAAATTGCTGCCGCTGCTGTGTATCGTGATGTTACCAGCCTGGCTGATGCTGGCCGGTAAACCGATGATGCTGGTGGCGAAACAGTCATTACGCCGTCAGGATCCTGACGCCGGTTAATGGTCTTTCAGGGCGAACTGGGCCGCTGCCAGCGCGTGAATGGCAGTGGTATCGAAAACGGGAACGTCCGCGTCTTCAGCGCCGACCAGCAGGGTGATTTCGGTACAGCCGAAAATAATGCCTTCCACGCCCTGCTGTTCCAGGCTGGCAATAATCCGCCGGTATTCCTCGCGTGAGTCGTCCCGGATAATCCCCAGACAGAGCTCTTCGTAGATGATCCGATGGATGATGTCGCGGTCACCGGCATCCGGCGTCACGACATCAATCTGATGCAGTTCCTGTAAACGTCCGCGGTAAAAATCCTGTTCCATGGTGAAACGCGTGCCCAGCAGGCCAATTTTCTTCAGCCCGTGCGCTTTGATTTTTCCGGCGGTAGCATCGGCAATGTGCAGCAACGGCAGGCCGCCAATCCGCTCAATATCACCGGCCACTTTATGCATCGTATTCGTGCAGACCACAATGACATCAGCCCCGGCGCGCGCCAGCGAGCGGGCCGCGTTGCCAAGAAGTTCGCCCGCCTGGTGCCAGTCACCGGCCATTTGCAGCTTTTCAATCTCGTAGAAATCGACGCTGTAGAGGAACAGTTTGGCCGAGTGTAATCCGCCCAACTGTTGTTTTATGTGTTCGTTAATCATCCGGTAATACGGCACGGTGGATTCCCAGCTCATGCCGCCAATCAGCCCTAACGTTTTCATTTCTGCTTCCCTTTTGTCTGCGTGACAAAACCATAACCGACAAAAAGCCCGCAAACAAAGAAAATGTCTGCGGGCTTTTTCCGGACGAAGGTCAGCGGGAATTAATGCTTCGCCGGGCAATCCTGAACCATTTCGCGGCGCTGCATCCAGCGCTGGCGCAGCGTGTCGTACAGCCAGTTATACGCCACGGTGTACGGCAGGAAGAACAGGAAGAACCCGATTTCCAGCATAAACGCATCGAGCAGGCCGATACCCAGCCACAGCGCGGCAATCGGCAGGCCAATCAGAATGAACCCGCCCTCGAAACCCAGCGCGTGAGCAATACGGATTTTCAGCGTTCGCACCACGCGGGTCACCGGCCAGAATTTGTCGAAGAAGGTGTTGTAAATGATGTTCCACACCATTGCCGTCGTCGACAACATGATAGCCAGCGCGCCCATTTCCCAGATCGGTTTATTCAGCGCCCATGCGGCGACCGGGGCGGAGATCAGGACGGCCAGCGTCTCGAAGCCGACGGCATGAAAGATGCGCTCGCCCAATGTTTTCTGAGATGAATTGCGTGTTTGCTTAGACATAAAAACCTGCCTGATTCCTGATAATTAATGGGTGACGGTTGTCACAGGCGGGCATTATCATCACTAAATAAGATGGATGAAAGATAGTAAGTATCGATAAAATAGATGGATTGAAATCACAGGAGAGTTGTTTATGCGCTATTCACCGGAAGCCCTGACGGCATTTGTAGAGGCGGCCGACGCCGGATCTTTCTCCGCCGCCGCGCGCAAATTGCGCAAAAGCCAGTCGACGGTCAGCATGGCGATTGCCAATCTGGAAGTGGATTTAGGCGTAACGTTGTTTGATCGCCAGAGCCGCCATCCGGTGCTTACGCCCGCCGGACAGCGCGTTCTGAGCCACGTTCAGGCCATTCTGGCCGCCAGCGAGCGCCTTGATGAGCTGGCCGTGCGGTTATCCACGCAGCCAGAAACCCGCCTGACGTTTGTGCTTTCCGATACCTATCAGCCGACCCACCATGAAGCGCTGCTGCGCCGGTTTGAGCAGCGTTATCCGGATATCGAATTTGAATGTCAGATTGCCGAAGATCAGGACGTCATCGAGCTGTTGCAGTCAGGTCGCGCGCATATCGGTATGGTGGAAGCGCAGGCAAGTTATCCGCCGGATATTGGCGCGGCG
This sequence comes from Rahnella sp. BCC 1045, assembly GCF_019049615.1. Classification (NCBI taxonomy): domain Bacteria; kingdom Pseudomonadati; phylum Pseudomonadota; class Gammaproteobacteria; order Enterobacterales; family Yersiniaceae; genus Rahnella; species Rahnella sp. BCC 1045. The sequence goes on from NZ_JAFMOZ010000141.1 coordinate 133,212, forward strand.
CGTCTGCCCGAGCAGACGGATATGTCGATTTTTTGCAGCCGTGAACACCCGCTGGCGAAAATGGAGAGCCTGCAACCCGAGCAGTTACACACGTTTCGCGAGCTGTGTTTACAGCCATACAGCCGTCGCGAAATGCCGCGCGCGCAGGGCCAGGTGTGGTCAGCGCCCAGTTATCTGATGCTTTTGGAAATGGCGGAACAGGGATTTGGCTGGGCGACGCTGCCCCACTGGCTGGTGAAACAGTTCGGGCATGACAAACTGATGACGCTGCCGTTGCGCGGCTGGCCGAAAAAGATTTCCGTGGATGCGGTGTGGAGTAAAAATAATCAGCCCGGCCCGGCGGGAAGCTGGTTCATCGACCAGCTGATTGACCCGCCGGAAACGGACGACGATTTATTGCCCTGAGTTACGTTTCGCCAGCGATTTTGTCACCGAGCTTAACAGTTCGGGGATATCCATTTTCGGCAGAACCACTTCAATCCAGGCCATCTGGCGATGCGCACCGGCTTTTTCGATCGCCTCTTTCAGCGCCTGAGGAGAATCGGCCCGCGCGGTGAAAACATCATTGCCGCCAAACGCCGACGGGAACTGCGTCCAGTTCCACTGCGCGATGTCATTGTAGCGCTGCGTTTCGCCGTGGATCGCCCGCTCAACCGTATAACCGTCATTATTAATGACGAAAATCACTGGCGGCAATCCATAGCGGATCGCCGCGCCCAGCCCCTGCAGGGTCAGTTGTGCAGAACCGTCGCCGATGAGCAACACCACGCGGCGCGCGGGAGCCGCAATCTGTACGCCAAACGCGGCGGGCAGCGTGAAACCAATCGAGCCCCACAATGGCTGGACGACAAACTGGCAATCTTCCGGCAGGTTCAGCGCCGCCGCGCCGAAACATGCGGTGCCCTGCTCGGCGACCAGAATATCGCCTGGTTGCAGGAAATCCTGAATCTGCTGCCAGAATTCGTATTGCCCGAAATGTCCTTCGTGCGAGGCAGGCAGCGCCGTGCGTTTCACCGGGTAGGGTTGCCAGCCGGAAGCCAGTTCCGCGGTCAGGCGATGCAGGACGCTGACGGTTTTAGCCATCGGTAACTGGTGGAAAATCTGATCGCCCACGCGGGCAGAAAATGGCTGGAGATCAATGCATTTGCCGTCGGGGAGTTGCTGGGTAAATCCGGCGGTGATCGTGTCGGTAAATTTCACCCCGACGTTAATCACCACATCCGCGCCTTCAATGGCCTCGCGGGTTGACGCCGCGCTGCCTGCGCCGGAATAGGTTCCGGCGAAATTCGTTTGCTGCTCGTTAAACAGCCCTTTGCCCATCAGCAAGGTGGCGTGCGGCAGCGGCACTTCTTCCATCCACTCTTCCAGCGCGGCTTTGACGTCAAAGCGGTCGGCAAGGAAATCTGCCAGCAGCGAAACGCGTCTTGCATCGCGCAACTGAGTTTCAGCGGCGGCAACAAAAGCTTCCAGAGAAGATGGCGAAAATGGCGGCTGACGCGCCGGGAGCGCGTGGGCTCGGGTTGTGACCGGCAACGCAGCGACGTCACTGGGCAGCAAAATATAGCCCGGACGTGAGTGGTAGATCACTTCTTCAATCACGCGGTCGATTTCAGACAGCGCATTTTCCGGCGTCAGCGCGGCTTGCGCGACGCTCACCGGTTGCGACATCCGCATGAAGTGGCCGAAATTGCCGTCGCCCAGCGTGTGGTGCATCAGTTCGCCTTTGCGCTGCGAGGTCAGCGCCGGTGATCCGACAATGTGGATCACCGGAACATATTCGGCAAAGCTGCCCGCAACGCCATTGAGCGCGCTCAGTTCGCCCACGCCAAAGGTCGTCAGGAGCGCGCCGATGCCTTTGGTACGCGCATATCCGTCTGCACCATACGCGGCATTAAGTTCATTAGTGCAGCCGACCCAGGTGATTTGCTGATGATTAATCACGCTGTCGAGGAATTTCAGGTTGTAATCCCCCGGCACGCCAAACAGTTCGGAGATCCCGCTAAATGATAAGCGGTCTAAGAGATAGTCACCTACGGTATAGATATTATCCATGACGATCCTCTGTTAAAAATAGAGTAAACAGTTAATCCCACTAGCCTAAGTATTACTCCAAACAGGGGAATAGGATATTTATTATTCGAAATAGAATGTGGAAACGCAGAGTTACAGCATTGCACTGAGATCACGCAGGCGTCTTTGTTCAGCAGTTACGGTAATAGAAAAAGAATCCGGGATTTAAGCTGCTGCGCCTTTATTCATGCAAACAAGCGCTACGTAAACAGGAAATAAGGATTGTTCCGGATGTGATCTGAATATCTGGAAATGCGTGTGAAAGCGCATACACTAAAAGGGCTTTTTACCTCATTCTTACATGATTCATACAATTTAAAAGAAAGGTCTCTATGCCGTATTTAGCGAGTCCCAATCGTTACGAGAAAATGGAATACCGCCGCTGTGGCCAGAGCGGGCTAAAACTCCCTGTCGTTTCCCTTGGCCTCTGGCACAATTTCGGGGATAACGCTCACTTTGAGAATGGCCGGAAGCTTATCCGCCACGCTTTCGACCACGGGATCACCCACTTTGACCTCGCAAATAACTATGGCCCGCCTCCGGGTTCTGCCGAGCAGCATTTTGGCCGTATTTTGCAGGAAGATTTGCTGCCGTATCGTGACGAGCTGATCATCTCTTCCAAAGCCGGTTACACCATGTGGGACGGCCCTTACGGCGACTGGGGTTCAAAAAAATATCTGGTTGCCAGCCTGAATCAAAGCCTGAAACGCATGGGGCTGGATTACGTGGATGTCTTCTATCATCACCGCCCGGATCCGGACACACCGCTGGAAGAAACCATGGCGGCGCTGGATTTGATCGTGCGTCAGGGCAAAGCGCTGTACGTCGGCTTATCCAATTATCCCGCTGCGCGCGCCAAAGAAGCCTTTGAGATCCTCAAACAGCTCGGTACGCCGTGCCTGATTCACCAGCCGAAATACTCGATGTTTGAACGTTGGGTTGAAGCCGATTTACTCGATACGCTGGCGGATTACGGCGTGGGCTCGATTGCCTTTTCGCCACTGGCGGGCGGCGTGCTGACGGACCGCTATCTGGCGGGCATTCCTGAAGATTCCCGCGCGGCCAGCGACAGTAAATTCCTGACCGCCGAACAGCTGACGGAAGAAAAACTGGCGAAAGTGCGTAAGCTGAATGACATTGCGCAGGCGCGCGGGCAGAAACTTTCCCAGATGGCACTGGCCTGGGTGCTGCGCGGCGATCGCGTGACGTCTGTGCTGATTGGCGCCAGCAAAACCGGGCAAATTGATGATGCGGTTGGCATGATGGCTAACCGTCATTTCAGCCCGGAAGAACTGGCGGCCATCGAAGCGATTTTAGTGTAAACGGTTACCCACCTGCTTAATAAACGCGCCTTTATGGAGTTTCCGTAAGGTTTCCGTTAAGGCGCGTAAATCAATCAAAACAGGATTGTAAGCAATAGAACCCGCCCCCTCTTCCCCTTATAACTGTCAGCATAAATTATAAGGAATCTGGGGCCGTCTATGATTAAGCCAATACTTCTCGGGACATTGCTGTTTGCTTTGCTGCCTGCCGCAGCGCCTGCTGTACAGGCCAGCAACTTTAGTCTCAATACACCCGGTCTTTCCATCAGCATTGGCGACCGTGACCGTCGCGGTTATTACTGGGATGGGTACGACTGGCGCAACCCGAGCTGGTGGAACAGTTACCGTGGTCACAATTATGGTCATCGTGGCCCGCGCGGGGATTACTGGGACGGCTACCGCTGGCGCGATCAGGGCTGGTGGAATCATCGCCATCCACCACGTCGTCCGATGCCGCCGCCGCGTTATTATCATGGCGACCACGGACGTCCGCATTATGACCACGGCCGCGGACCGGATCGCGGTCACGGACACGACCGGGATCACCGCGGCGGGCATGGCGATCATCGCCATTAATTCAGTGAATGACACAAACAAAAACGGGACAGCGCAAACTGTCCCGTTTTTTATGGCCTGAATCTTTCAGCCGGATATTATTTCAGCATACCGATCAGCAGATAAAGGTTGAGGCTGACGACAATCAGCACGATGATGCGCCCCGCCCACTGCACGGTTTTGGTATTCACCATTTCGCCCATCAGGCTGCGGTTACCGGTAAACGCCAGCAGCGGCAGCAACGCCAGTGCAATCCCGAAACTCAGCAGTACCTGGCTCATGACCAGAATTCGCGTGGCATCCAGCCCCATCAGAATCACGATAAAAGACGGCATCATAGTGACCGTACGGCGCACCCACAGCGGAATGTAGAATTTAACAAAGCCCTGCATCACCACCTGACCGGCCAGTGTACCCACCACGGTTGAGGATAAACCGGCAGCGACCAGGCTCAGGCCAAATGTCGTCGCAGCGGCGTGGCCGAGCAGCGGTTGCAGCGTCAGATAAGCTTCATCGAGTTCACTGATCCCGCTGTGTCCGCTGAAATGGAACGCAGCGGCGGCGGTCGCCATCATCGCCAGATTAACGAAACCGGCGATAGTCATCGCGATACCGACATCCAGTTTTGTCGCGGAATAACGCTGCTCTTTCGATGCCTTACCGCCTCGCTGAGTCAGCGAAGAGTGAAGATAAATGACGTGCGGCATGATGGTCGCGCCCAACACACCGGCGGCCAGATAGACGGAATCGCTGGTGGGCAGTGCAGGGATCAGCATGCCTTTGCCCAGCGCCACCATGCTTGGCTGAGAGAAAAACAGCTCGACAATATAGGCGGCGGCCACGAACAGCAACAAACCGGCGATAACCAGTTCCAGCGGTTTTTGCCCGCGTTTTTGCAGACCCAGGATAATAAAGGTGGCAATCCCGGTGAGCACGGCGCCCTGAAGCAGGGTAACCCCGAGAAGTAATTTGAAGCCGATCGCCGCACCGATAAACTCAGCGAGGTCGGTCGCCATCGCGATGATTTCTGCCTGCACCCAGTAAGCCCAGACGGCAGGACGCGGGAAACGGTCACGGATGTGTTCAGCGAGGTTTTTCCCGGTGGCAATACCCAGTTTGGCAGACAAGAGCTGGATCAGCATCGCCATGACATTGGCCCAGACCACCACCCACAGCAACTGATAACCATACGAGGCACCGGCCTGAATGTTAGTCGCAAAGTTGCCCGGATCGATGTAACCGATGGCGGCAATAAACGCCGGTCCCATCAGTGAAAGCTTCATCTTTCTGGCTGCGCGGCCTGTAGATTCGGCCCGGCTGTTCAGCATAGTCAGTTAACCCTTACGATTGTTACGCTTACATAAATCATAGCTAATTGATAATGATTATCAAGTGCATTTAGAATGATCTGAGTAATTACTTTGATAGGCAGTAGCGTAAGCGGCAAAGTGTGAACTGAGTGGTTAATCATTCTGTGAGCTTTCATAAAGACTTACAGAACGCTTTTTCCTAAAACAGACATTTACTGGCCAGATTCAGAACGCATTACGGCACATGATAAAACTAGCACAAGAATGCTAACTGTGCTTAGTTTTATTAACATCTTGATTTTTTGTGTGATAGGCCTCGATTTGTTGCAATTCGTGTCTGTAATTTCTATATTTGCAAGCGACTTCACGTTTTAAATGTACGCGTTACATAAAATGTCCGTCGAAATATAGCCTGCCTCTAATTTGGAGCACCCATGTCCCGAATATTGCACTTTGTATTAGCGTTGGCCGTTGTCGCTGCACTCGCTTTACTGGTGAGCCGTGACCGGAAGAATATCCGTTTACGTTTCATTGTTCAGCTGTTGGTCATCGAAGTCTTATTAGCCTATTTCTTCCTGAACTCTTCAATCGGTTTAGGTTTTGTGAAAGGCTTCTCAGACTTGTTTGAGAAATTATTAGGATTCGCTGCGGAAGGGACCGGCTTCGTATTTGGAGGCATGAGCGATAAAGGATTAGCGTTCTTCTTCTTGAAAGTCTTGTGTCCGATCGTGTTTATTTCCGCACTGATCGGTATTTTACAACACATTCGCGTACTGCCTTTCGTCATCCGTATCATCGGTACAGTCTTGTCGAAAATTAATGGCATGGGAAAACTGGAATCTTTCAACGCCATCAGCTCCCTGATTTTGGGTCAGTCAGAAAACTTTATCGCGTATAAAGATATTCTGGGCAAAATGTCTGAAAAACGTATGTACACCATGGCAGCCACAGCTATGTCGACCGTTTCTATGTCGATTGTGGGTGCGTACATGACCATGCTGGAACCGCGCTTCGTTGTTGCTGCGCTGGTGCTCAACATGTTCAGTACCTTCATCGTACTGTCGTTAATTAACCCTTATAAAGTTGATTCAGAAGAAGACCTGCAAATCGGTAACACGCACCAGGGTCAGAGCTTCTTTGAAATGCTGGGTGAATATATCCTGGCCGGTTTCAAAGTCGCGATCATCGTTGCAGCCATGTTGATTGGTTTCATCGCTCTGATTTCCTGCCTGAATGCGCTGTTCGATGTGGTGTTCGGTATCACCTTCCAGGGCGTGCTGGGTTATGTCTTCTATCCATTCGCATGGATGATGGGCGTGCCAAGTCACGAAGCGTTACAGGTCGGCAGCATCATGGCAACCAAACTGGTTTCCAATGAATTCGTTGCGATGCTGGATCTGCAAAAAGTGGCGACCGAACTTTCACCACGCGGCGTGGGGATCTTGTCCGTGTTCCTGGTGTCTTTCGCCAACTTCTCGTCTATCGGTATCGTTGCCGGCGCTATCAAAGGCCTGAACGAACACCAGGGCAACGTAGTTTCACGCTTCGGCCTGAAACTGCTGTACGGCTCAACGCTGGTCAGCGTGTTGTCAGCTTCTATAGCGGGTCTGGTACTGGCGTAGTAAGTAGCAACAGAACGACAAAGAAAGGCGCTCCGGCGCCTTTTTTTATGCCTGCAATTCAGGGAACCGAAAGGGAGATAGCAGAAAACAAAAAACCCGCCGAAGCGGGTTTCTTTAATATTTGGTGGAGATAAGCGGGATCGAACCGCTGACCTCTTGCATGCCATGCAAGCGCTCTCCCAGCTGAGCTATACCCCCACACGAGGTCGTCCACATTGTACTTCTTGTGTTCCCTTTTGAGGAACTCACCCACTCACTCTGGTAAGTAAGTTGGTGGAGATAAGCGGGATCGAACCGCTGACCTCTTGCATGCCATGCAAGCGCTCTCCCAGCTGAGCTATACCCCCAATTCGTGCCCGTAAAAACGGGTGAACGGGGCGCATAATATGAAACGTCGCTAACCCTGTCAACGGCTAAATCCGTTTCTCAATTCAAGCGCTGAAAAAGCCGCCAAATACCCCATTTTGCAGGGAAAAAACCTCTGCCCTCACCGAAATTTTTGGTGTGATGAATTGTTTTACAATTTGCCCGCAAGCCCGCGTGGTGACTAGCTTTATGATCTGCCTATGCATTTTCTTAACATCTATGTCTGAATGATTAATGGAATGTTAGCAGACTATGAAGATCGGCTTGTTTTGAGATAATTCTAAGAATAGACTGCTCGCGCAATAATCATAACTTACTACTTCGAGCAATCTCATGTCCTTGTATTCACCTAAAGAAATCGCATCCATCGCTGTCACGGCAGGCGTTAATAAAAGCCATGCTTCCGTGTTGAATTTGTTAATTTTGGGCTTTCTGGCTGGCGCATTCATCGCCACCGGTTTCCTGCTGGATCTGCACGTAATAGGGACGTTACCTGCATCCTGGGGATCATTCAGTAACTTACTGGGCGCCGCCGTGTTCCCGGTAGGGATTATTCTGACCGTTTTAGCAGGGGGAGAACTGCTGACAGGTAACATGATGACCTTACCTATCGCCTGGTTCGCGCGTCAGATCAGCCTTTACGCTGTTCTGCGCAACTGGTTCTGGGTGACCCTCGCTAACCTGCTGGGAAGCCTGGCCGTGGCCTATTTCTTCGGCCACGTTCTGGGGCTGACCGAAGGCGCTTTCCTGAGCAAAACCGTTGCCACCGCCACCGCAAAAGTGAATGCAGACTTTATGCATGCCTTCATTTCCGGAATTGGCTGCAACTGGCTGGTGTGTCTGGCGATCTGGCTGGCCTTCGCCAGTAAAGAAGTCGGCGGCAAAGTGATCGGGATGTGGTTCCCGGTGATGGCATTCGTGGCTATCGGCTTCCAGCACGTTGTTGCAAACATGTTCATCGTGCCCGCGGCAATCTTTGCCGGTGCATTGAGCTGGTCACAGTACTTCCCGAACTTCGCAGCCGTGTTCCTCGGCAACGCGGTCGGTGGCGCGGGCTTCGTGGGCCTGATGTATTTCCTGGCCTACCGTCCTACCGTTGCAGCACCTGCGACTGAACAACGTTAATTAAGACGTTTTCAGGCAAGCGTTTCACAGAAAGCAAAAAAGCCAGCCGGTTTCCCGCGCTGGCTTTTTTTATCGCTATTTAACAGCGATTACTGCGCTTGTGTTTCACGTTCAGCAATGAAGGCTAACGCCATATCGATACGCGCCAGTACACGGCTCTGACCGATTGCATGAACGGTCACGTCCACGCCCGGAGACTGACCCGCGCCGGTGACAGCAACGCGCAGTGGCATCCCGACTTTACCCATCCCGACTTCCAGCTCATCCGCCGTGCCCTGAATCGCATGGTGAATATTTTCAGCCGTCCAGTCAGTAATGGCAGCCAGTTTCGCGCGAACCACTTCCAGCGGCTGACGTGCAACCGGACGCAAGTGTTTCTTCGCCGCATCGGCATCGAACTCTGCGAAATCTTCGTAGAAGTAACGGCAGGACTCCGCCATTTCTTTCAGAGTTTTGCAACGTTCGCCCAGCAAAGTAACGATTTCGAACAGCTGCGGGCCGTTGCGGGTTTCGATACCGGCCTGCTCCACGTGCCACAGCAGATGGGTCGCCACATAATGCGGATCCATCGTATTGATATAGTGGTGGTTCAGCCATTGCAGTTTTTCTGTGTTGAACGCACTGGCAGATTTGCTGACGTTTTCCAGTGAGAACAGCGCTTTCATTTCGTCACGGCTGAAAATTTCCTGATCGCCATGGGACCAGCCCAGACGCACCAGATAGTTCAGCAGCGCTTCCGGCAGATAACCGTCATCACGGTACTGCATGACGCCAACCGCGCCGTGACGTTTAGACAGTTTTTTACCGTCGTCGCCCAGAATCATAGAAACGTGCGCGTAAACCGGTACCGGTGCGCCCAGCGCTTTCAGGATGTTGATCTGACGCGGAGTGTTGTTGATATGATCTTCGCCACGGATAACGTGAGTGATTTCCATATCCCAGTCATCCACCACCACGCAGAAGTTATAGGTCGGGGAACCGTCGGTACGGCGGATGATCAGATCATCAAGCTCGTCATTGCTGAATTCGATCGGGCCGCGGATCTGGTCATCAAAGATGACCGAACCTTCCTGCGGGTTACGAAAACGCACCACGCAAGGTTCATCAGCGGCGTGATGTTCGTGGCTGTCGCGGCAACGACCGTCATAACGAGGCTTTTCGTTATTGGCCATCTGATGTTCACGCAGCGCTTCCAGACGCTCTTTAGAGCAATAGCATTTATACGCTGTGCCGTTTTCCAGCATTTCATCAATCACCGCGTTATAACGGTCAAAGCGTTTGGTCTGGAAATACGGGCCTTCATCCCAGTCCAGATTCAGCCAGTTCATGCCATCCATAATCGCGTCAATTGCAGCCTGAGTGGAACGTTCGAGATCGGTGTCTTCGATACGCAGCACAAACTCGCCGCCCAGGTTGCGGGCAAAAAGCCAGGAATAAAGCGCGGTACGGGCGCCACCGACGTGCAGATAGCCGGTCGGGCTTGGGGCAAAACGGGTTTTGATTTTCATCTGGGTGCAACCTTAATAACGCAACGCCGTAAAACGTCGCTATCAATTAACAAAAAGTGGCTGACATTCTACCACTCTGCCCTGATTCCTCAACGCTGATACAACGGCAGTAACCTTGTTTAAGGCCATGAATGCGTAAAGAATCGACTACGCGGGCGAGAAACGCGTCAGGTTGACTAAAAATAAGCCGAACGATCATTTTTGTTTTTAAAAAGCGTTGACGTAATTTCAAGTATCCCTATAATGCGACTCCATCACGACGGGGGCGATTAGCTCAGTTGGTAGAGCATCTCCTTTACACGGAGGGGGTCGGCGGTTCGAGCCCGTCATCGCCCACCACTCTTTAAGAGTGCCGCGTTGTGATAAGTAGGAAGAATTGAGAAATGGGCGATTAGCTCAGTTGGTAGAGCATCTCCTTTACACGGAGGGGGTCGGCGGTTCGAGCCCGTCATCGCCCACCATTTCTCAGCACGTTTCTTCTTACATGGGGAAGTACCCAGAAGTGGGCGATTAGCTCAGTTGGTAGAGCATCTCCTTTACACGGAGGGGGTCGGCGGTTCGAGCCCGTCATCGCCCACCACTTCTGCGGGCCGTTAGCTCAGTTGGTAGAGCAGTTGACTTTTAATCAATTGGTCGCTGGTTCGAATCCAGCACGGCCCACCAATTCAGAGAAAAGCGCCTTTAGGCGCTTTTTTCGCATCTGTACTTCGGTAACCCTTTCCCCTCCCCTACTCCAGCTTAAACATCGGCACCACTTTATTGTGCAGCGCCGGGTTATCGCTTTCATCCTTCAGGTTCACGCCCGATAATTTGCGCTGAAACGATTGTTCGAGCAGCCATGCCAGCTTAAAAGCCGCCTGCGGATAGTTCAGTCCTTCCGGGCGCACATTCGAAATACAATTGCGTTCTGATTCCAGCCTTTTGGTGTGCGGCCCCCAGGTCATGTAAATCCCGAGACTGTCCGGTGAAGATAAACCCGGACGTTCTCCAATCAGAATCGCCACCGCTCTGGCTTTCATTGCCTGCGCGATGTCATCGCCCAGCGCGACCCGCGACTGATGTGCCAGCACCACCGGTCCTAATTTCAGCTCAAGGGTACGCAGATACGGCAATAACGCCGCAATCAGCGGCACAGCCTGCCGGTGAACAGCTTTTGATGACAACCCGTCGGCAATCACCAGTACCACGTCGGCGGGCTCCGCCGTCAGCCGCTGCAAAGCCTGACGGCTATTTTCGGACAATCTGCGCCCGAGATCTGGCCGGCACAGATACGTTGCCCTGTCAGGCGCGGCGCTGGCGACAGTCAGGGTTTCCAGTCCCAGTGCAAATAATTCCGGCTCGAGCGACTGGCTGTCGAACGGCTGATGCACCGCGTCCCGCGCCTGTGCGTGAGCCAGACCAAAACGCAGCAGTTCATCCGTCGGCAGACTCGAACCGGTTCGTCCCAGCGCAATACGTGCGGCGGTAAACTGGCGCAATGTCTCCCACGGGTTGTTATGCACCAGCGGCGATAACCCCTGCTCTTTTTCTTTCTTCATCAGCGCAGACCTCAGTTGAGTTGCGGTAACTGGCGCAGTAAAGGATGCGATGCGCGGGTATCCTGCAACGCGCCCTGCGGATCGATTATTTTCATTTTCTCCAGCCAGACGGCAAATTCCGGCGCATGTTTCAGCCCGAGTAATTCGCGGATGTACAGCGCGTCATGGAAAGAGGTGCTCTGATAGTTAAGCATGATGTCATCCGCGCCCGGCACGCCAATCAGGAACGTCAGCCCGGCGGCGCCCAGCAGCGTCAGCAAAGTGTCCATATCGTCCTGATCGGCTTCGGCGTGGTTGGTGTAACACACATCGCAGCCGAGCGGCACGCCCAGCAATTTTCCGCAGAAATGGTCTTCCAGACCGGCGCGGATAATTTGTTTGCCGTCATACAGATATTCCGGCCCGATAAAACCGACCACGGTGTTAATCAGCAACGGGGAAAAATGGCGGGCGATGGCGTAGGCACGCGCCTCGCAGGTTTGCTGATCGACCCCGAAATGCGCATTGGCGGATAAACAGCTACCCTGCCCGGTTTCGAAATACATCACGTTGTCGCCAAGTGTGCCACGTTTCAGGCTGAGCGCCGCCTGCTGGGCTTCTGCCAGCAGCGCCAGATTGATGCCGAAACCGCTGTTCGCCGCTTCCGTTCCCGCTATCGACTGAAAGACCAGATCGACCGGGGCGCCGCGCTCCACCAGTTTGATGGTATTGGTGACGTGCGTCAGCACACAAGACTGCGTGGGAATTTCAAAGCGAGTGATGATGTCATCCAGCATGTAATTGAGATTTTCCAGCAACGGCAAACTGTCACTGGCGGGATTGATACCAATCACCGCGTCGCCGGAGCCGTAAAGCAAACCGTCGAGCATGCTGGCCGCAATGCCCTGCAAATTATCGGTAGGATGATTGGGTTGCAGCCGCACGCTCATGTGACCCGGCAGCCCGATGGTATTGCGGAATTTGGTGATCACCCGGCATTTTTTTGCCACCAGGATCAGGTCCTGATTGCGCATCAGCTTACTGACCGCCGCCGCCATTTCCGGCGTAATGCCCTTTGCCACGGCGGCCAGCGTGAAGCTGTCGGTTTTTTCACTGAGCAGCCAGTCACGGAAATCGCCCACGGTCAGATGGGAAATCGCGGCAAACGCAGTGACGTCGTGCGTATCAATAATCAGCCGGGTGACTTCATCCTCTTCATAAGGCACCAGCAGTTGTTGCAGGAACGTCTTGAGCGGAACCTCCGCCAGCGCCATTTTTGCCGCCATACGCTCTTCCGCGCTGGCGGCCGCCACTTCGGCCAGATAATCCCCCGACCGTGCGGGGGACGCTTTTGCCATCAGTTCGCGTAAATCCGCAAACTGATAGCGGCGGTGGCTCAATGTCGTCTGAAACATAGCACTCCTTAGCAGGCCGGATTATTTGCCATTTTTGGCCGGAACCGGCTGTAGCCCGCGTAATTGCAGATCTTCAGCGGCATCAGCGCGAGCCTGATGGGTCAGGCGGAACCAGGCGTAAGCCAGCAACATCATGGCGGCGAAGATCATAAACAATAAGGTGTTGTAGTAGATCATAGCGATAAGACAGACTACCGCCAGCACCAGCGCCAGTGCTGGCGCAAAAGGATAGAGTGGCGCACGGAACGGACGGATCAGGTTCGGTTCGCTGCGACGCAGTTTGAACAGCGCCGCCATCGAAATGATATACATCACAATCGCGCCAAACACCGACATTGTCACGATATTCGCCGTCAGCGGTTGCCCGCCAATTACAATCAGGGAATCAGAGAAAATCGCTGCAATGCCGACAATACCACCGGCAATAATGCCCAGATGCGGCGTCTGGAAACGCGCATTCACGCTCGACAGGCGTTTAGGCAGATAACCCGCCCGCGCCAGCGCAAAAATCTGCCGTGAATAACCCATGATGATGCCGTGGAATGACGCGATCAGGCCGAACAGCCCCAGCCAGACCAGCATGTGTAACCAGCCACTGTTGCTGCCGACAATCAGTTTCATCGCCTGCGGTAACGGGTCGTTGATGTTCGAAAGTTTGGTCCAGTCGCCCACGCCACCGGCAAACAGCATGACGCCCAGCGCGAGAACGGTCAGGGTCAGGATCCCGCCGATAAACGCTTTCGGAATGGTACGCTGCGGATCCTTGGCTTCTTCTGCGGCCATCGACGCGCCTTCAATTGCCAGAAAGAACCAGATGGCAAAAGGAATGGCGGCGAAAATGCCGGAGAATGCCGCCGGGCTGAAGGTATCGCTGCCCGCCCAGCCGCCGTGTACAAAGTTCGATATCTCAAAACCCGGTGCAACGACGCCCATAAAGACCAGCAATTCGAATATTGCCAGTAACGTCACCAGCAATTCGAAAGTTGCCGCAATGCTGACGCCCAGTATGTTGAGCACCATAAAGACAATGTACGCGCCGACCGCCACCCATTTCGGTTCAATCGCCGGAAACTGCACGTTGAGATAGGCACCAATCGCCATGGCTATCGCGGGCGGCGCAAAAACAAATTCCACCAGCGTGGCAAATCCGGCGACAAAACCGCCCGTCGGGCCGAATGCGCGGTAAGCGTAAGCGAAAGGCCCGCCCGCATGCGGAATCGATGTGGTGAGTTCAGTGAAACTAAAGATAAAGGCGCAATACATGGCGGCAATAACCAGCGCGGTAATAAGAAATCCCAGCGTGCCCGCCTGCGCCCAGCCGTAACTCCAGCCAAAATATTCGCCGGAAATAACCAGTCCGACGGCAATGCCCCAAAGTTTAAAACTGCCAAGCGTACGCTTTAAAACAGGTGTGACTTTCGTGGTTTGCATATGTGATCCCCTGCCCGGTGATAATGCAATTATTGTTCGAAGAGTATTTCAGCTGTTTTGCCCGCAGGGGATATTGCAAAGGCTGTACCACTTAAGAAAGGCAGAGCCGGCGCGGCCTGTAGCCTGGCCACGGGGCGGCTTGCTTCATTTTGGCGCGCCGAAGTAAAGGGATTGCCCGAAACGGTGCGAGGGAAAATGTCATCCACAGACGCTACAATTTGAGCTCAACAAAACGGGAGGTTTCGCGTGACGGAAATGGAACAACAAATTACAACCTGGCTGGCAGAGGAGCCGCTGCACCTGAAAGCACTTTTGCAGGTCAGGGAGCTGGAACTCAATGATGCGTGGCTGGCGGCGGGATTCGTCCGCAATCTGGTCTGGGACCGGCTGCATGGCCACGCGCAAGCCACGCCGCTCAATGACATCGACGTGGTGTATTTCAATCGCGAGGATTGCAGCGCGCAGGCTGACGAACGCTACGAACAGCGTCTGATGAAAGATTCGCCCGAATTACCCTGGTCGGTGAAAAATCAGGCGCGGATGCATGAGCGTCACGGGCACGCGCCCTATTCTTCCAGCGCAGAAGCGATGAGTCATTGGGTGGAAGTGGAAACCGCCATCGGCGCGAGAATTAACGCCGACGGGCAAATTGAACTGATCGCGCCTTTAGGGCTGGAAGCGCTGTTTGCCTTTAGTATCACGCCGAATCCGCGCCACGCCATCCCTTCTGTTTTCGCGCAACGCGTGAATGACAAAGGCTGGCTGGCGTTATGGCCGGAGCTAAGAGTGCAAGAAATGCGTTAACACTGTAAGGAATATGAAAACTCAGTAAAGCCGGGCTGATGGCTGCCGATACCTGTTAAGCACTCTTACGTGCAAAATTTTATGGCAGCACCGTTATGACAACACAGTGAGGTATTATGACTACTATCAGCGCCACCAGCAGTTCGGTGAGCTCGGCGTCCACCAGTGACTCCGGCAGCTCAAGCCAGATTGCTCAGTTAACCAAACAGATTGCGAAGCTGACTGAACAGGTTAAAAACCTGAGCAGCTCAGGCGGCAGCACTGAAGATGTTCAGCAACAACAGGAACTTCTGCAACAACAGATCGAATTGCTGCAACAGCAAATTGCGCAAATCGAACAGCAGCAAGCTCAGAAAGCGCTTCAGCAGCAACAGCAGCAACAAGCTGCCGCTGAAACGAAGAAAGAAGGCGTGAACAAACCGTCCGACACGAACGCCATCGATATCTACGTCTGATCGCAGTAAATATCCAAACAGCCAGCAAGACGTCAGAAGCTGTAAACGCCCTGCTGGCTGCGTTTTTCCCTCAGTAAATCCGCCTGTTCTTTCACGACCTGCCAGATGGCCTGCGCCGCCGGCGAGAGCGACCGGTTTTTGCGTTTCACCAGCATCAGTACGCGGTTAATTTCCGGCACCAGCGGTTTTATGACCAGACGGCTGCCCTCCGGCATCGGCAGCGCCAGTGCGGGCAACACGCTGATTCCAATGCCTGCTTCAACCATCGGGAATAACGTGGCCGGATGACCAATTTCCTGCACGATTTCCGCCTTCACTTTCTGCGCTTTCAGCGCGCCGTCGATGAGTATCCGGCTACCTGATGCGTAGTCCTGCAACACCAGTTTGCAACCGTTAAGCGACGGCCAGCCGACAGCCGTTTGTACGGCAAAAGGATGATCCTCGCGGCACAACAGCAAAAAAGGCTCATGCAAGATCGGCTCACAGTCGAGATCCGTGCTCTCACCAGGGTCGATCACAATGCCGAAATCCACTTCCGCATTTCTCACACTGCTCAGCACCAGCTGCTGCGCCTGGTCGCGCAGCAAAATGCGAATATCGGGATATTGTGCCTGCCCGCTGGCGATACATTGCGGCATCAGTTGCGCGGAAATGGTCTGGCTGGAGGCGATTCTGACGCGGCCATTGTGCTGTGTTCCGAAGCTCCGGGTATCGAGCAGCATTGCGTGCAGTTCATCGAGCAACGGCTCCACCCGCTTTGACAAACTCAGCCCCGCGCTGGTCAGCACAACTTCCCGCGTTGTGCGGTCCAGCAACCGGACGCCCATTTCGGCTTCCAGCTCTTTCATACTGTGGCTGACGGCAGACTGTGAAAGACCGATCGCTTCCCCTGCCCGGCTGAAACTGCCATAGCGCGCTACCGCAACAAAAACCCGAAGCTGCCTGAGAGAGTAATTCATGAATTTTCCACATCAATGGATTAAATAAATCAATTTTTTAATTGTATCGCAAGCGCTCAAAATAGCGGAATTCCATTACGACTTTTCAGAGAATCTGCATGCGCTTCTTACCCGATCGTTTCACCTTAACGCTGATCGCCACCGTTTTACTCGCCACATTCTTTCCTGCCAGCGGGATGTTTGTCGCCTTTTTCAACAATCTGACTATTTTCGCCATCGGCTTGTTGTTCTTTATGCACGGCGCCAAGCTGTCGCGCGCAGCCATTTTTCAGGGCAGCAATAACTGGCGGCTGCATTTGTGGGTGATGTTCAGCACCTTCATTCTGTTCCCGAGCCTCGGCCTGCTGTTCCAGTGGTGGCATCCGGTCGATGTCAGCCCGCAGATTTACAGCGGATTTGTGTATCTGTGTATTTTGCCGGCGACCGTTCAGTCAGCTATCGCATTTACCTCTCTGGCGGGCGGAAACGTCGCGGCGGCGGTGTGCAGCGCGTCGGCGTCCAGCCTGCTGGGGATATTTGTATCGCCGCTGCTGGTCAGTTTGCTGATGCACGTTCAGGGCGAAACCGGTAATGGTCTGGCGCAGGTCGGGCATATCGTTCTGCAACTGCTGGTGCCGTTTATTGCCGGGCATTTGCTGCGTCCGCTGATCGGTGGCTTTGTGGAACGTCACCGTAAGATAATCGGTAAAACCGACCAGACGTCGATCCTTCTGGTGGTGTACTCCGCGTTCAGTGAAGCCGTCACGCAGGGGATCTGGCATCAGGTGGGTCTCGGTTCGCTGCTGTTTATCGTGGTATTCAGTCTGGTGCTGCTGGCCATTATTCTGGTGATCAATACCTACGCCGCACGCTGGCTGGGGTTCAGTAAACCGGATGAAATTACCATTGTGTTCTGCGGTTCCAAAAAGAGCCTGGCGAACGGTATTCCGATGGCCAATATCCTCTTCCCGGTCAGTGCGATTGGCATGATGGTTCTGCCGCTGATGATTTTCCATCAGGTGCAACTGATGACCTGTGCGGTGCTGGCGAAACGCTATCAGAGAAAGCAAAAGGAAGTGGCGCTCAGACAGGCGCAGGTGGCGGAGTAATGGCAAAAATAAAGGCGCTGAAATCAGCGCCTTTAGCATCAGCATGAAACGTTATTATTCGTCCGTACCGCTCAAGCCCGGCCCGTTACGGCGCAGCGGATTAATCAGGCTTTGCAGCCCTTCGCTTTTAATCGCCAACGTCAGTTGCATCAGCTCGCCGAGTTTCCCCTCCGGAAATTCATCTTTGCGGGCGAACCACAGCAGATATTCCTCAGGCAAATCAATCAGCACCCTTCCGGCATATTTGCCAAAAGGCATCACTGTATTGGCGATTTTAATCAGATCTTCTTTTTCCATTTTAGTCGCCCAGCAGGCGGATCATCTCCGCTTCGTCGATGACTTCGATGCCAAGTTCCTGCGCTTTCGCCAGTTTTGATCCCGCCGCTTCACCGGCGATCACCAGATCGGTTTTCTTCGACACGCTGCCGGACACTTTTGCCCCCAGCGCAGTCAGACGATCTTTCGCTTCATCGCGCGACAAAATGGACAGCGATCCTGTCAGCACCACGGTTTTACCGGCAAACGGACTGTCGATTTCTTCCGGCACAATCACCTGCACTTCCGGCCAGTGAATGTTGATTTCGGGGCTTAACAGCTCATCAATCACCTGCTGGTTATGCTCTTCCGACAGGAAATTCACCACGTGTTTCGCGACCACTTCACCGACATCCTGCACGGTTTTCAGCGATTCAATATCTGCAGCCCGCAAGGCTTCCACCGAACCGTAATGCGCTGCCAGATTGGCCGCAGTGGCTTCGCCGACTTCACGAATACCGAGCGCGTAGAGGAATCGCGCCAGCGTAGTTTCTTTGGCTTTTTCCAGCGCATTCACTACATTTTGGGCAGATTTAGGCCCCATGCGATCCAGCCCGGTGAGCTTTCCTGCGGTCAGACGGAACAGATCCGCCGGGTTTTTGACGTACTCTTTTTCCACCAGCTGATCGATAATTTTGTCGCCCATACCGTCAACGTCCAGCGCGCGGCGGGAAACGAAATGCTTCAGCGCCTCTTTGCGCTGCGCGCCACAAATCAGGCCAGCGGTACAACGCGCTACGGCTTCGCCTTCGACACGCTCAACGTCTGAATGACAGACCGGGCAATGCGTCGGAAAAACCACTTCACGGGCATCCTCAGGACGTTCATCCAGCACGACACCCACCACCTGCGGGATAACATCACCGGCACGGCGGACAATCACAGTATCGCCGATACGCAGACCCAGCCGCTCGATTTCATCCGCATTATGCAGTGTGGCGTTACTGACCATCACGCCCGCGACCAGCACCGGCTCCAGACGTGCCACCGGCGTGATCGCGCCGGTACGCCCGACCTGAAACTCCACGTCTTTCACCAGCGTAATCTGTTCCTGCGCCGGGAATTTAAACGCCGTTGCCCAGCGCGGTGCACGCGCCACAAAGCCCAGCGTTTCCTGAATATCCAGGGAATCAATTTTGACCACCACGCCGTCGATATCAAAACCGAGCGACGGGCGATCGGCTTCAACCTGACGGTAAAACGCCAGCACATCATCGCTGCCGGTGCACACACGGACACGGTCGCTGACCGGTAATCCCCAGGCTTTGAATTGTTGCAGGCGTTCATAGTGGCTGCGTGGTAGTTCACCGCCTTCCAGCAGGCCAACACCGTAGCAGAAGAAGGTCAGCGGGCGTTTAGCCGTGATACGCGGATCGAGCTGGCGCAAAGAACCTGCCGCCGCATTACGCGGGTTCGCGAACACTTTCCCGCCGGTGCGCCGTGCTTCTTCATTCATCGCTTCAAAGCCCGGCTGCGGCATAAAGACTTCGCCACGCACTTCCAGACGCTCAGGAATATTGTCACCGTGCAGACGCAGCGGAATGGCGCGGATAGTGCGCACATTGGCCGTGATGTTCTCGCCTGTTGTGCCGTCACCCCGCGTTGCCGCCTGCACCAGTTCGCCATTCTCATACAGCAAACTGACCGCCAGGCCGTCGAGCTTCAGCTCACAGCAGAATGTCAGCGGTTCAGCGGTTTTCAGCCGGTCCTGAACGCGTTTATAAAACGCCAGATAGCTTTCTTCATCGAAAACGTTGTCCAGCGACAGCATCGGCACACGGTGTTTCACCTGCTCGAAAGCAGATAGCGGCGCGGCGCCCACGCGCTGAGTCGGCGAGTCAGTAGTAATCAGCTCAGGATGCGCGGTTTCCAGCTCGCGCAGTTCGCGCATTAAGCGGTCATATTCGGCATCCGGCACTTCCGGGGCATCCAGAACGTGATACTGATATTCGTGATGACGCAGCTGAGTGCGTAAATGATTGATCTGTTCTTCGATAGTGGCCATGACTCACCGTGGAGATAAAAAACCCCCGGCAAGCGGGGGTTAGGGGAATGGGTGTTTCACGAACGCCAGAATCAGGCGGTCGCCTCGAGGACCTCACGGATCCGCGCTTTGTACGTTTCAAGCTTCTGCGGCGTAATCATACGACGCTCATCATCAAGCACCATCGCACCGACATCATCGGCAATACGCTGGGCTGACTGCAGCAGCAATTTGAAGTTCTGATGCGCATCGCCGTAGCAAGGCACCATCATGAACAACGTAACGCCAGGGGTGGAGAAGTCGGACATATTGTCAGGATCAAACGACCCCGGTTTGACCATATTGGCCAGACTGAACAATACCGGACCGCTGCCAGCAGGGCTGACGTGACGATGGAAAATATTCATAGCGCCAAACTGGAAGCCGGACTGAAGCACGCTGTTAAGCAACACTTCTCCGCCAATCACGCCGCCCTGATGCGCTGCAACGTGCAGAACAAGAACGGTTTCTTTCAGTTTAGCTTTCTCTGCCGGCGCTTCTTCAGCAGGCGCAAAAGGCGCTGGCTGAGGTTCTGCTTTCGCCGCCGGTGCGGCCTCGGCATGAATCTCCTGCGGTGGAACCGGCGCGTGCGATTTTACCTCAGGGGCAAAATCAGCGACAGGTTCGCGACGCGTTGCCTCAGGTTCAGCGGCGGAATAGCCACTGAGCAACGGGTCCTCCTGCACAGCATGTTGCTGCGGGCGAACCGGTTGTTGAGGACGGGCAACAGGCGCTGGCTGCGCAGGTGGAACCTGCGGCTGACGTGGCGGTGCAGTCTGTTCCGGCTCGTCGTCATACTGACCGAAAGTCGGTTCATCCTGAGGATAAGCAGGACGCACGCGCACTTCACCCACTCCATCGACAAAATCGTCAGACGGAGATTGCTCCCGTTCTTTTTTCACACGTTTAGCTGGGCGATCACGAAAAAGCGAAGAGCGTTCTTTACGGCTGGTCCACAAACCGTGTAACAACAACGCTATTATGGCGATCGCGCCAACAACGATTAATATCAGACGCAAATCCTGCATCATTGCTATCTCTGTTGTTCTAATTCATTGCCACCACGGCAAACATTCACAATATTAACTCTATTTGCCCACGTAGATAAGTGCAAGTCTCGACTCTACTTTCTGCTAATAAATAGGGTAGTTGCACCTTTTTTTGCTGTTTTTTCAGCCAATCCACCGCTAGCCAGTGGAAAATCATACCGATATGATAGCCCATGTCATTCAACTCAGAGAGAAAATTTCGTTTATGACTTCATCGCAAAGCGCCAGACAGGAAAACGGCGTGCATTATTTCAGACAAGGCTGGGCGCTTATTTCCTTACCCGGCATACGACGTTTTGTGATTTTACCGCTGGCCGTGAACGTTGTCCTGATGGGCGGCGCGTTCTGGTGGCTGTTTACCAAATTGGGAGAGTGGATCCCGGCGATGATGAGTAAAGTCCCGGCCTGGCTCAGCTGGCTGGATTATCTGGTCTGGCCGATCGTCGTGCTTTCGGTGCTGCTGGTGTTCAGCTACTTCTTCAGCACGATTGCTAACTGGATAGCCGCGCCGTTCAGCGGATTACTCGCGGAACAGCTCGAAGCGCGCCTGACCGGCAAACCGCTGCCTGACAGCGGTATCTGGGACATCATGAAAGATCTGCCGCGCATCATGAAACGCGAATGGCAGAAACTGGCGTATTATCTGCCCCGCGCCGTGCTGTTGTTTGCATTGTATTTCATTCCGGTGATTGGCCAGACCATCGCGCCGGTGCTGTGGTTCTTCTTCAGCGCGTGGATGGTGGTGATTCAGTATTGCGACTACCCGTTCGATAACCATAAAGTCAGCTTTGCCGATATGCGCCGCTCGCTCGGCAGCAACAAAATCGACAACATGCAGTTTGGATCGCTGGTCAGCCTGTTCACCATGATTCCGGTGCTGAATCTGGTGATCCTGCCCGTCGCCGTTTGCGGGGCCACTGCCATGTGGTGCGACCGTTACCGCGTGGTGTATGTAAAAAATAATATCGACGTCAATACCACGCGAAAATAGCGGCACAATCCGCACTTCAACTGTATTTTTTCCTCAACAGCCGCCTCCGTGCGGCTGTTTGCTATGCTTGACTTTTTTATCCCAAACTTATTTCTTAATAACGGATCGGTATAGCAAATACCAAAACCTTACTTCACTCGGAAAGCCGTTCGCGTATGCTTTTCTGATTCCCACTAATTTCATAGTGTTGAAAGCTTCACACCGTGAATATTTCATACAGTTAAAGGACGGGTTATGAGCAAGATCTATGAAGACAATTCATTAACAATTGGCCATACGCCACTGGTTCGCCTGAACCGTATCGGTAATGGCCGGATTCTGGCTAAGGTCGAGTCACGTAACCCGAGCTTCAGCGTGAAATGTCGCATCGGCGCGAACATGATTTGGGATGCTGAAAAACGCGGCATTCTGACCAAGGATATCGAACTGGTTGAACCGACCAGCGGGAACACCGGGATTGCGCTGGCGTACGTCGCAGCCGCGCGCGGGTATAAACTCACGCTGACCATGCCGGAAACCATGAGCGTTGAACGCCGTAAGCTGCTGAAAGCGCTGGGTGCAAACTTGGTTCTGACAGAAGGCGCGAAAGGCATGAAAGGCGCGATTGCAAAAGCCGAAGAAATTCAGGCCAGCGATCCGGATCGTTACCTCATCCTTCAGCAGTTCAGCAACCCGGCAAACCCGGCGATCCACGAACAAACCACCGGCCCGGAAATCTGGGAAGATACCGATGGCGCGGTTGACGTGCTGATTGCAGGTGTCGGCACCGGCGGCACTATCACAGGTACTGGCCGTTATCTGAAAAGTAAAAAAAGCAGCGTCACGCTGGTAGCCGTTGAGCCAACCGATTCTCCGGTAATTACTCAAACACTGAATGGCGAAGAAGTAAAACCAGGCCCGCACAAAATTCAGGGTATCGGTGCCGGTTTTATTCCGGGTAACCTGGATCTGGAACTGCTGGATCGCGTCACGCTGATCACTAATGACGAATCAATCCAGATGGCACGTCGCCTGATGGAAGAAGAAGGCATACTGGCGGGGATTTCTTCCGGTGCAGCCGTTGAAGCCGCCGTGAAATTGTCAAAAGAACCGGAATTTGCCGATAAGACTATCGTCGTTATCCTGCCATCCTCCGGCGAACGCTATCTGAGTACCGCATTGTTTGCAGATTTGTTTACGGAAAAAGAATTGCAACAATAATGCCACATCCTTAAAAGCGATTAAAAAAGCACCTTTCGGGGTGCTTTTTTGTGGGCTACGTCAAAGTTTATACCACTCCATCATTGATTTTACGCGCCAGGTTTAGTATTTAACCGGACAATTATTTCGCTGCGTGAAATTAATCGCATCCATGACGCCGCCCGCTGAATCGATTTACCGATTTGTTACATGAGGGAAAAAAACGGCATAATGGCGGAATAACAGGAAAGCTTGGATCTAGGGCAAAGTGTTTTATCGCTGAGTGCGCTATTTTCTCTTTTCTGTTGCATCTGAACCTGCCCCTGAACCATAGTCAGGCGCTAATCTCTACAGGCTAAAGTGAAGCCTATAAGCTAAACTTTAGTCCCACAACATTACTTTAATAAGTTGGGGAAACAACAATGTTCCAGCAAGAAGTTACTATTACCGCTCCTAATGGTCTGCACACTCGCCCTGCTGCACAGTTCGTGAAAGAAGCCAAAGGTTTTGCTTCTGACATCACCGTGACTTCAAACGGTAAAAGCGCCAGTGCTAAAAGCCTGTTCAAACTGCAAACTCTGGGCCTGACCCAAGGTACCGTTGTGACCCTCTCAGCTGAAGGTGAAGACGAGCAAAAAGCCGTTGAACACTTGGTAAAACTGATGGCAGAGCTCGAGTAACAACAGCCGCTCTTATATAGTTTAAACCAGTCAAGAGAAAGGTAGGGTTATGATTTCAGGCATTTTAGTATCTCCCGGTATCGCTTTCGGCAAAGCACTTCTGTTGAAAGAAGATGAAATTGTCATCAACCGGAAAAAAATCTCTCCTGATCAGGTTGATCAGGAAGTTGAACGTTTCCTTGCTGGCCGTGCGAAAGCATCAGCCCAGCTGGAAGTGATCAAGACCAAAGCCGGTGAGACCTTCGGTGAAGAGAAAGAAGCCATCTTCGAAGGCCACATCATGTTGTTGGAAGACGAAGAGCTTGAACAGGAAATCATAGCCCTCATCAAAGACGAGCACGCTTCTGCGGATGCGGCGGCTTACTCTGTCATTGAAGGTCAGGCGAAAGCCCTGGAAGAGCTTGATGATGAATACCTGAAAGAACGTGCGGCTGACGTGCGTGACATCGGTAAACGTCTTCTGCGCAACATTCTCGACATGACCATCGTTGATCTGAGCTCAATCCAGGACGAAGTTATCCTGGTAGCGACCGATCTGACGCCGTCAGAAACCGCGCAGCTGAACCTGAACAAGGTTCTGGGCTTCATTACCGATTTGGGTGGCCGTACTTCTCACACCTCGATCATGGCGCGCTCCCTGGAATTACCTGCAATCGTAGGGACCAGCGACGTGACCAAACAAGTCAAAAATGATGACTATCTGATCCTCGACGCTGTAAACAATAAAATCTATGTGAACCCGACAGCAGACGTTATTGATGAGCTGAAAGCCGTTCAGAACCAGTACATTTCAGAAAAAGACGAACTGACTAAACTGAAAGATTTGCCAGCAATTACGCTGGATGGTCATCAGGTTGAAGTTTGTGCCAACATCGGTACCGTGCGCGACGTCGCCGGTGCAGAGCGCAATGGCGCTGAAGGTGTCGGCCTGTATCGTACAGAATTCCTGTTCATGGACCGTGACAGCCTGCCTACCGAAGAAGAGCAATTCCAGGCGTATAAAGCCGTTGCTGAAGCGATGGGCTCACAGGCAGTTATCGTACGTACCATGGACATCGGCGGTGACAAAGACCTGCCGTACATGAACCTGCCAAAAGAAGAAAACCCGTTCCTGGGCTGGCGTGCAATCCGTATCTGTCTGGACCGTAAAGAAATTCTTCACGACCAGCTGAAAGGGATTCTGCGTGCTTCGGCGTTCGGTAAACTGCGTATCATGTTCCCGATGATCATTTCTGTTGAAGAAGTGCGCGAACTGAAAGCAGAACTGGAAATGCTGAAAGCGCAGCTGCGCGAGAAAGGCCAGGCATTCGATGAAACTATCGAAGTGGGCGTGATGGTTGAAACTCCGGCTGCAGCTGTGATTGCTCATCATCTGGCAAAAGAAGTCGATTTCTTCAGTATTGGTACAAACGATCTTACCCAGTATACTTTGGCAGTGGATCGCGGTAACGAACTGATTTCTCATCTGTACAACCCAATGTCTCCGTCAGTACTTGGTTTAATTAAGCAAGTTATTGACGCATCTCATGCTGCCGGTAAATGGACAGGGATGTGCGGCGAGCTAGCCGGTGACGAACGTGCTACACTTCTTCTATTGGGCATGGGGTTAGATGAGTTCAGCATGAGTGCTATCTCTATCCCACGCATCAAGAAAATTATTCGCAATACAAACTTCGAAGATGTGAAAGCGCTGGCAGATCAGGCCCTGGCCCAACCTACGGCGCAAGAGTTGATGAACCTGGTTAACAAGTTCATTGAAGAAAAAACACTCTGCTAATTGCGCGATGCTGGTATAGCTGCCCAAATTAATGCTTAGGAGAAGATCATGGGTTTGTTCGATAAACTGAAATCATTGGTTTCGGATGATAAAAAAGACGTTGGCATCATTGAAATCGTGGCGCCGCTGTCTGGTGAAATTGTCAACATAGAAGACGTGCCTGACGTTGTTTTCGCTGAGAAAATCGTAGGCGACGGTATTGCTATCAAACCTGCGGGCAACAAAATGGTTGCTCCGGTTGACGGGACTATCGGTAAAATCTTCGAAACTAACCATGCTTTCTCAATCGAATCCGACAGTGGCATTGAACTGTTTGTTCACTTCGGTATCGACACCGTTGAACTGAAAGGCGAAGGCTTCAAACGTATCGCCGAAGAAGGTCAGCGCGTCAAGAAAGGCGATTTGGTAATCGAATTTGATCTGGCCCTGCTGGAAGAGAAAGCGAAGTCTACACTGACTCCGGTTGTTATCTCTAACATGGACGAGATCAAAGAGCTGATTAAACTGACGGGTAGCGTGACTGTGGGCGAAACCCCAATCATCCGCATCAAGAAGTAATTCGCTCAGCGAGAAGTTAAAAACGGCGCCTAATCAGCGCCGTTTTTTATTGCCTGTTACTAACTGAATCTCTGCGGCTCGAATTATTAAGCGGATTTCCAGTGCGGCACCATCAGGCTGATCACCAGCCCGTGAGGTTGCGCATTACGGGCATCCACTTTGCCATCATGTGCCAGCATCACTTTGCGGGTAATCGCCAGCCCCAGGCCGTAACCTTTGCCAGACAGCGGTGATTTCACGCGTACGAACGGGTCAAAGATACTCGACAGCTTATCCTCTTCCACGCCCGGCCCCTGATCTGCCACTTCAATCTGTAAATACTCTTCAACCTGTGCAAGAGAAACGCCGATGGTCTGCCCGCGCGCGGAAAAACGCAGGGCATTACGCACCACATTATCGACCGCGCGCCGCATCAGCTCAGCATTGCCCTTCACGGTATAATCCATTTCATCCGGAACTTCCGGGTGCATCGTGATATTCACGCCCGGCAATTGTGCTTCGTAACGGGCATCATTGACGACCGCTTCCACCAGCCCGTACATATCAAAATACTCTTCGTCCGGGATTTCGCTGTTTTCCGTTCGCGACAGCGCAAGCAGTTCGCCAATCATCTTATCCAGACGCCCCGCTTCGTGCTCAATACGGCTGAGAGAGGTTTCAACGTTAGACGGGTTTTGCCGCGCCAGACCAATGGCCAGTTGCAAACGGGCCAGAGGAGAACGCAGTTCATGCGAAACGTCGTGCAACAGCTCTTCACGCGCTTTAACCAGCACCTGCAGGCGTTCTGCCATCGAGTCGAAATCACGCGCCACCTCGGACAACTCATCGTGCCGTTTGCCCATACTGGAAAACAGACGCACCGATAAATCGCCCTGTGCAACCCGCCCGAACGCTTTACGCATTTGCAACATCGGCCTTGTCAGATTCCAGGCCAGAACCGCACTGAATAACAGACCGCCTAACCCGCCCAGCCAGAGCAACGGCGGCGGCATGTTTAGCAATTCCCGGTGTCTTCTTGGCCGGTACTCGTCCATCAGCCCGGCGACGTCGTAACGAAGCCTGTAACCTTGACCGTCCGGCCCTTGCACGAACTCCACCACTTCATGTGGTATCTTACCCGGCTCCAGATCCTGTATCGTGCTGCCTTGCGCAGGAAGCAGTGAAGGCGTTACCGAGAAGAATTGACGATCATCTTCCGGCCAGTCGGCCATCATGGCATTTAGCGCGGGCAGGCCCCCGGAATGGAGCGTGGAAACTGCCGAGGTAATCTGTAGCTTTACAAAGCGCCGGGCAATGCCACTTTCCGGCGGTTCATGCGGATTATAGAAAGCAAAAACCACCCAGAGCCCCTGAGTGATTGCCACGAAGGTAAACCAGAATCCCAGGAGGATTTTCCAGAACAACCTTCCGCGCAGACGTTTAGCGGATTCGATAGCCAATGCTTCGCACCGTTTCAATAGTCAGAATATCGCCACCTTCCAGTGACCCCAGTTTCTGACGGATGTTACTGATGTGCACATCAATACTGCGGTCGTAAGCTTCACGCGGACGCCCTAAACCTTTTTCCGACAGCTCATCTTTTGACACCACGCGTTCAGGCGAACGCAGCAGCAGTTCCAGCAGATTGAATTCTGAAGCCGTCAGGTCAAACGGAACACCGCGCCATTCGCTGCTGCGGGTCGCCGGATTCAGCGTCAGGTCGCCGTAGTTAACCGATGAGGAATCAGAATGCGACTCCTGCTGCTCTTCAACACGACGCAGCACCGCACGCAGGCGCGCCACCAGTTCACGCGGATAGCACGGTTTTGGCATATAATCGTCAGCGCCCATTTCCAGGCCGATCACGCGGTCAATATTGTCGCCTTTGGCCGTCAGCATGATAATCGGCAGACGGCTGTTTTTGCGCACCTGACGCAGTACATCAATACCACTCATATCCGGCAGCATAATGTCGAGGATCATTGCGGTATATTCGCCAGACATCGCGCCTTCCACGCCCGCTTTACCGGTCAGCACCAGAGAGGCGTCAAAACCTTCTGCGATCAGGTATTCACTGAGCATGGTGCCTAATTCAAGATCGTCATCGACTAACAAAATTTTCATTCTTTATTTCCGCCTGGCTAAAATTTTGGTCATTTTTACCACTAAGCCTGCATTACGCAGCCGCTTTTACTCTTTTTTTACACAGTCTCTGACAGAATTTCATCCCGCAGAAACCCGAGTGTAAGGAATAAAGGTAACGTGTTTTACGCTATCACTATTATAGAAGATTAAAATCAATCTGTTAGCGTTTAACAGAAAGCAAAAGGCAGGCGCAAAGGCCTGCCTGTTAAATGTGACCACGCTTTACGTCAGGAGTTCTTAGTCAGAAAAAACGCCCGTCGAGAGATAACGGTCGCCGCGATCGCAGATAATCGCGACCACCACGCTGCCCGGATGGCTTCTGGCAACGCGCAGCGCGCCTGCTACAGCGCCGCCGGAACTCACGCCGCAAAAGAGCCCTTCCTCACGCGCCAGTGCGCGCATCGTGTCTTCTGCTTCGCCCTGCCCCATGTCCATCACTTCATCCACCAGCTCAGGATTGAAAATGCCGGGCAGATACGCCTGCGGCCAGCGGCGGATGCCCGGAATGCTGCTGCCTTCCGCCGGTTGCAGACCAATGATCTGCACGCCCGCATGCTGGCTGCGCAAAAAGCGGCTGACGCCGGTGATTGTGCCCGTAGTGCCCATGCTGGAAACAAAATGCGTGACGCGCCCGTGTGTTTGTTGCCAGATTTCCGGGCCGGTGGTGGTGAAATGCGCCAGCGGGTTATCCGGATTATTAAACTGATCCAGCACCTTACCCAGCCCCTGCTTTTCCATTTCCAGCGCCAGATCGCGTGCGCCTTCCATGCCCTGCGCACGACTGACCAGCAAAAGCTCTGCGCCATAGGCGCGCATTGACGCCTGCCGTTCCAGGCTCATATTTTCCGGCATCAGCAATTTCAGCTTATAACCTTTGAGCGCGGCAATCATGGCCAGCGCGATCCCGGTATTTCCGCTGGTCGCTTCAATCAGCGTATCGCCCGGACGGATTTCACCACGCTTTTCTGCCTGTTCAATCATAAACAGCGCAGCGCGATCCTTGACCGAACCGGCAGGATTATTGCCTTCCAGCTTGACCCAAATCTCACTGTCCAGATCTTTGGGTAATCGCTGTAATCTCACCAGCGGTGTATTACCGATGTAATGTTCGAGCGTACTCACGGGGCTTGCCTTATATCAAAACGAACTATGAACTGATAAAAACTACATAAAGAGATATCAGACGATAAAAAGGGCGGCTCAGAGACCGCCCGGAGAAACCTGCTGATTAAAAAATATCAGGCGCTCTTCGCTAACGCAACGGGTTGTAGCGGCTGATCGCCCGCATACAGGCGTCCGTTCAGCCCGCCGACATAAAAACGATCGCCGCGCTGCGGAGCCGCGTTGCCGTGAGTATCAGAAAGTACCACGGAAAGCGGTTCGTCATGCCAGCCTTCGGCCTGCACAATCAGTTGCCAGAAGTGACCACGCGGGCTGACTTCCAGCACTTTTACCGGCAGCGGGCAACGTGGCGTACTCTGGGCGGTAATTTCCATCTCCCACGGACGCAGGAACAAATCCACCGCGCCCTGATGCAGCGGCGGGTTCTCCAGCGGCCAGTGATGTGCGCCCACATACAGCTGTGAGCCACGAATGTCGCCGCTGATTTTATTCACTTCGCCCATGAATTCCAGCACGAAGCGGGTCGCCGGTTCACGCCAGATTTCCTGCGGTGCGCCCACCTGCTCAATATTGCCCTGGCTCATCACCACGACGCGATCCGCCACTTCCATGGCTTCTTCCTGATCGTGAGTCACGAATACGCTGGTGAATTTCAGCTCTTCATGTAACTGACGCAGCCAGCGGCGCAGTTCTTTACGCACCTGCGCATCGAGCGCACCAAACGGTTCATCGAGCAGCAGAATCTGCGGTTCCACGGCCAGCGCACGCGCCAGCGCAACACGCTGTTTCTGACCACCGGAAAGCTGCGCCGGATAGCGGTTTGCCAGATGGCTTAACTGCACCATCTCCAGCAATTTTGTCACTTTCTGCTTAATCGCTTCGGCGTTCGGACGCTCGCGACGCGGCAAAACGGTCAGGCCGAAGGCAATATTGTCGAACACCGTCATGTGGCGGAACAGTGCGTAATGCTGGAACACAAAACCGACCTGACGATCGCGGGCATGCACGCGGGTCACGTCTTTGTCATGGAAACTCAGGCGACCGGCGCTCTGGTTCTCCAGACCGGCGATAATGCGCAGCAGCGTCGTTTTGCCGGAACCGGATGGCCCGAGCAGCGCAACCATCTCACCGGAAGCAATATCGAGCGAAATATCATTGAGCACCTTCGTGCGGCCAAAGTATTTGTTGATACCGTTAATTTCAATGCTCATGATTTTCCTCCCGCTCAAGACGGTCGTTGTGGCGCTTCAGACGCCATTGCAGGCCGCTTTTCAGAAACAGTGTGACAATCGCCATCAGGGTCAGCAGCGCGGCGGCAGTAAACGCGCCCGCGGTGTTATAGTCCTGATGCAGTAATTCAACCTGTAAAGGCAACGTGTAGGTTTCGCCACGGATAGAACCGGACACTACCGACACGGCACCGAACTCGCCAATCGCGCGGGCATTGGTCAGCACCACGCCGTACAGCAAAGCCCAGCGAATATTGGGTAACGTCACGCGGCGGAACATCTGCCAGCCGGACGCCCCGAGCAACACCGCTGCCTCATCTTCGTGGCTGCCCTGGCTCAGCATCACCGGCACCAGCTCACGGATAACAAACGGACAGGTCACGAAAATCGTCACCATCACCATGCCCGGCCACGCGAACATAAACTGAATGTTGTGCGCATCGAGCCAGCCGCCGAGCGGGCCGTTGGTGCCGTAGAACAGCAGATATAGCAAACCGGCCACCACAGGCGAGACGGCAAACGGGATGTCGATCAGCGTCAGAAGCAACTGACGCCCCGGGAAGTTAAACCGCGCCACCAGCCAGGCCAGCAGCGTGCCGAAAATCAGGTTAACCGGCACGGTGATCAGCGCCATCAGCACGGTCAGCCAGATGGAATGCAACATGTCGGAATCTGACAAATTCTTCCAGACCGCCGCGATGCCGTCCGAAAACGCCAGCACAAAAATGCTGATCATCGGGATCACCAGCAGCAGAACACAAATCAGCACGCCGGTGCCGATAAGCAGCCATTTCACCCAGTCGATACGCTGGCGGGTTTCGCCTGCAAAAGCCGGAATATCAGACATTACTGGCCTCCCAGACGACGGCCATAACGGCTCTGTAAGGTGTTAATCGCAAACAGCAACAGCAGCGACGCCGCAAGGATCACCGACGCAATGGCGCTGGCCGCCGGATAATCAAATTCCTGCAAGCGGATGAAAATCATCAGCGAGGTCACTTCGGTCTTCCAGGCAATATTCCCGGCGATGAAAATGACCGCGCCAAATTCCCCCAGACTGCGGGTGAACGACAGCGCCGTGCCCGCCAGCAGCGAAGGCATCACTTCCGGCAACACTACGCGGCGAAAACTCTGCCAGCGTGATGCGCCCAGTGTCTCGGCCGCTTCTTCATATTCCGGCCCCAGTTCTTCCAGAACCGGCTGCACGGTGCGCACCACAAACGGAATGCTGGTAAATGACATTGCCACGGCGATACCCAGCCAGGTGTAGGCCACTTTGATATCAAAATGCGCCAGCCACTGGCCGTAAAAACCGGTGGTGGAAAACAGCCCGGCCAGCGTCAGACCGGCCACGGCGGTCGGTAACGCAAACGGCAAATCCATCAGGCCATCAATCAGGCTTTTGCCCGGAAACTCATAACGCGTCAGGATCCAGGCCATCAGCATGCCGAATAAGCCGTTGAAAATACTCGCTACGCCCGCCGCCAGCAGCGTGACTTTATACGCCGCCACCACCTGACCATTGGTAATGACATCCCAGTATTGCGCCAGCGTCATTTGGGAAAGCTGCATCACCAGCGCACTCAGAGGCAGCAATAACACCAGACAGACGAACAGCAGGCTGCTGCCGAGGCTCAGGGTAAATCCGGGTAATACGCGTTTGCTCGTCAACAACATTACTGGTGACCTTGCTCTAACAGTTTGTCCAGCTCACCGCCGGTACTGAAATGGGTTTCCATCACTTGTGGCCAGCCGCCGAACTGGTCTTCAACCTTGAACAGTTTGGTGTCCGGGAACTGCCCTTTTGCCGCCGACATCGCCGTTTTGTCATACACGCGGTAATTAAAACTGGTGATGATTTTTTGCGCCTGAGGGCTCCACAAGTAATTCAGATAATCTTTTGCTGCCTTCTCCGTGCCGTTTTTCTCGACATTTTTGTCGACCCAGGCCACCGGGAACTCCGCCAGAATGTCGACCTTCGGCACAATGACTTCGTATTTGTCATCGCCATACTGCTTGCGGATGTTGTTCACTTCGGACTCGAAGCTGATTAACACATCGCCCAGACCGCGCTCCACAAACGTCGTTGTTGCGCCGCGACCGCCGGTATCAAACACCTGCACGTTTTTGAGGAAACTCGCCATTTTCGCGCGGGTTTGTGCGGTATTTTTGTTGTCTTCAATATTGTAAGCGCCCCATGCACCGAGATAGGTATAACGGCCATTGCCGGACGTTTTCGGATTCGGGAACACCAGAGCGACGCCGGGACGGGCTAAATCATCCCAGCTGTGGATGTTTTTGGGATTTCCCTTGCGCACCAGAAACGCCATGGTGGAATAGAACGGGGAACTGTTATTCGGCAGACGGCTTTGCCAGTCAGCGGGGATCAGATTGCCTTTGTCATGCAGGATCTGGACGTCCGTCACCTGGTTGTAAGTCACCACGTCGGCTTTCAGACCCTGCAAAATGGCCAGCGCCTGTTTGGATGAACCGGCATGCGACTGTTTGATTTCCAGCTTGTCGCCGTTGTTCTGATCTGCCCACTGTTTCTGAAAAGGCGGATTCAGCGCGGCAAAAAGTTCGCGGGAAACGTCGTAAGAACTGTTCAGCAATTCGGTGGCAGACGCCGCCCCGCTGGTCAGCAACAATGCAGCCAGCGAACCTTTCAGCAAATTTCCAGCAAAATCCGTCGTTTTCATGCTCAGCCTCAGGTGAATGAACCGATATGCGGCGTCAAAAAAGCCGCTCAATATCACACAGTGTATTTATAACTGAGGTTCAGGCTGTAACGGTTTTATATACCATTTGGTGATTTTCAAGCATGAAAAGCTATAAGGCATTAACAAACGCAGGGAGAAACACGAAGGGAAGGAATAAAGCGCGCCCGGGAACGGACGCGCTGAACGCATATTTTTTACAGCACAGAGAGCTTACGGCAAAAAGAACTTACAGTGCAGCCAGACGGGTCAGGGACGGCGCGAAGAAATAGCTGCCGGTCACCGGACGGGTGAAACGCAGCATCGCGTCACGTTTGCCATCCAGATCGCCAAACATACTGAGCAGCTGTTTCTCAATGTTCCATAAACGCGCGGCATAGCTGATGAAATACAGGCCGTGCTCGCCGCTGGCGGTGCCATAAGGCAGGCTCTGGCGGAGTATTTTCAGGCCTTTGCCGTCTTCTTTCAGATCCACACGGCTGACGTGGGAAGTTTCAGGGCGCGTTTCCGGATCCAATTCTTCGTCGGTGTCCTTCGTGCGGCCAATCACTTCTTCCTGCTGCTGCACGGAGAAACGTTCCCATTGCACCAGATTATGTTTCCAGCGCTGAACCATCACGTAGCTGCCACCTGCATCCACAGAACCTTCAGGAATGATGGCAACCTGAGCGCGGGCGTCGGCTTTCGGGTTTTCAGTGCCGTCGACAAAACCGCTAAGGTCACGTTCTTCGAGGGCCCGGAAACCATGAGTTTCTTCTAGCACCGCAATCGCACCGCCAAACGCTTTCAGCGCGGCCTGTGCGAGTGCGAAGTTAACATCATGGCGCAATGACTGAATGTGCAGCAGCATGTCGCGCTGCGTGGCCGGAGCCAGCCCTTTGCCCAGCGGCTCAAAGTTTTTCAGCTCGTCTGCGCCCTGATTACCGGACAGGTCGCGCCAGACGTCGTGACCAAAAGCCACGACCGCACCCACATGTTCAGCTGGGAATTTTTGCTGCATATCGTTTAATGCGGCCACAAATGCACGGCAGCCCTGCCTGAGCGCATCCAGGTCGCCCTGAGCTTTCGCTTCAATGTAAATGGCGAAACGGCAATGTTCGGGCAAAATGCCGCTCTGAACCTGAGTCATTTTTCTCATCCTCGTTAAATTGACCGGCGCCATCATACCGGATGTCAATAAAAATGCCTTGCGCGAAGGCAAGGCATTGAGGACTTCTTTTGCAGGCTAAAGCGCCGGCAAGCGAAAAGCGGCGTTACTGCGTCTGACCGGTTTGCAGCGGATTCGCGCGCCAGACGATTTTGCTGACTTTCCAGTCTTTCAGAGCGTCGTCAGAAGGCATCAGGGATTCCGGGCCGTGCCAGATCCCGCTAAACACATAGGTGACATGCGCGCTTTGCGGCGCTTTACACTCCACGTTCTGCGCATCGTCGCCTTCACCTTTCACGCACGAATCAAACGCTTTGGTATAGAGATCGCTGAACGACGTGCCAATTTTCACGCCCCACTCGCTCGCCACTTCAGGATCCATCACATCCACCCGCTGCACGTTACCTTTCGGCTCGCCGCTGACGGACAATTTCACGTCTTTGCCGTCCATCGCCTGGAAGAAGCTCAGCATTTTGCCATCACTCATCGACATACCGCTGCGCAGGGAATAGTTACCGTTGAGCCCGTCTTTGATGGCGGTTTCCGTCAGTGGCGTGCTGGCCGTGATACCGCCAACGCCCTGATCGGTCACGGTCAGGCTGCTGCCAAACCAGTTAAGCGGGTTCAGACCTGACCATGACATATGCGGCATGGACGGCATTGACGAGCAACCGGCGAGAAAAAGCGGTAACGCCAGCAACATCGGGCGGGCCCGTAAGCGAACAGTCATTCGGTACACTCCTTTCCTGCAAATTTCCGCAAACCGGGGCGGCCTGACGGATAAATCAGCAGCATATTTATTATTTGGAAATCGTTGTTAAGCGCCAGTTCGAGTACTTTCTTTCCGAAAAAGTTCAGCGCGGGCCGGGAAATGGCATCAGGCCAGACGGCGCGCGGCATCGAAACAGGCGCGCAAACGGCGGCTGAGCAACCAGTACGCCAGCGCGGCCGCATCGAGCAGCGCCAGTATGATATCCACTGCCGACAGCGTATCGGTACTTTGCCATACGCCTAAACCCTGCAAGGCAAAGGTCGCGAACATCCCCGCCAGCAATAGCCAGTAACCCGCCTGCCAGGTGCGTGGCCACAGATGCCGGCGTCCGCTCAGCAGGAAAACCTGTGCGGGCGGTAAACCCAGCAACATGCCGGACCAGAAACTCTGCGGATCAGGGTAAAACAGCGACAGCATATCGCTGCCCTGCTGGCGCGAGGCACCCGCCATGACGAACAGCAGCCACGTGCGGGCCTGCAAAATCAGGATTGTCCAGAACCACAGAGGTAACCGCAACATACCGTGATCGTTATAATCATCCGGATTCATAAACGTGAAACACATTCCTTCAAACAAAGTGAAATTGAACAATAATCAACGCAGCTTAAGAAACTGTTAAGAACAATCTGCTTTACTGTTTCTCAACGCGGCAACGGCTTTAAAAATCTCACTGTTGCCGGAATGTACTCTGGAAACGTTAAATTAAGGACGACCTATTATGATGAAGAAGATCACTCTGGCAACCCTCATTACACTTTGTTCAGCGACAGCGTTCGCACAACAAACAGGCGGGTTCAGCGGCCCTTCCGCGCAGGAAGCCCAAACACAACCGGCGGCGCAGGGTGGATTCACCGGCACTACCGCGCTCAGCACAGTGAAAGATGTGCAGACGATGAAAGACGATCAGTGGGTGATGCTCGAAGGCTTCCTCGATCAGCGCGTCGATCACGACAAATATATTTTCCGCGACAGCACTGGTACGCTCAACGTGGAGATCGACGGTAAACGCTGGCAGGGTCAGAACGTCTCGCCAAAAGATAAAATCCGCATTGAAGGTAAAGTCGATAAAGACTGGAACTCTGTGGAAGTGGACGTCAAAAGCGTAAAAGTGATCAAGTAATCGCTCGTTAAGCATTTGACGTAAAAAAGCCCCGGCGGTGAGTCATCCGC
>NZ_JAFMOZ010000086.1:0-26087 GCF_019049615.1 Rahnella sp. BCC 1045
GTCGCGGGGGTGGTAATTGGTGTGATTGCGTCGTTCCAGCTCACCAATATCGTCAACGGTTTGCAGAAACTTACCGGCCATCAGTTCCTGTCCGGGGACATTTATTTCATCGACTTCCTGCCTTCTGAAGTTCACTGGCTGGACGTCGGCGGCGTACTGTTAACCGCGCTGGTGCTGAGTTTGCTGGCGAGCTGGTATCCGGCACGCCGCGCCAGCCGTATTGATCCCGCCCGCGTACTCAGCGGCGGCCAGTAACCATGGTTTACGCAACACAATCTTTCAGACACAGAGAGTAAGGAGCACTTTATGCGCACACGTCATCGTCTGTGTCGGTTTCGCAAAAACAAACGTATCCGGCATCAGCGTTTCCGGTCGAATATTTTCCACCGTGATTCAATGGCGGCAGCTTCACTGAAAAAGCCGTTTGTGGTGGTGCTGACCGGTGCCGGGATTTCCGCTGAATCGGGGATCCGCACTTTCCGCGCCGCCGATGGTCTGTGGGAAGAACACCGCGTGGAAGATGTGGCTACGCCGGAAGGGTATCGCCGTGATCCGGAACTGGTGCAGCGTTTTTATAATGAACGCCGCCGCCAGTTGCAGTCAGAAGATCTCAAACCGAACGCCGCGCACTATGCGCTGGCGACGCTGGAAGAAGCGCTCGGTGATAACTTCCTGCTGGTGACACAGAATATCGACAACCTGCATGAACGCGCAGGCAGCTCCCGCGTGATCCACATGCACGGCGAATTGCTGAAAGTGCGCTGTACGCAGTCAGGGCAGATTCTGGACTGGCCGGGCGATTTAACCGTCGATGACCGGTGCCATTGCTGCCAGTTTCCTGCGCCGCTGCGTCCGCACATTGTCTGGTTTGGCGAAATGCCACTGGGCATGGACGAAATTTATGACGCGCTGGCGAAAGCTGATTTCTTTGTGGCTATCGGTACGTCCGGGCATGTTTATCCGGCTGCCGGATTTGTACATGAAGCACGGATTGGCGGTGCCTGTGCCGTTGAGCTGAATCTGGAACCGAGCCAGGTTGAAAGTGAATTCGACATGAAGCATTACGGACTGGCAAGTGAAGTGGTGCCCGAATTTGTGCATAAATTCCTGACCAAAAAAGATGAAGCCTGGCAATAAACCCGCCAGACCTGACGTTGCAGCCGGACTGGCGATGCCTGTTTCCCGTAATCATCGGGAGTTCATCGCCAGTTGCAACGCCGGTAACTTAAGCGTTATTCATCTTTAACGCTAAAATTGCGCCCGCCCCGAAGAGTTATCCCGTTAAACTTGGTGAAAAATGACCTGACGCAATATTCACGGTTTTCATGCTGCGCATAATAAAACCCAGCCGCCAGAGGATACCTATATGGATAAGTTGCTTGATCGTTTTCTGAATTATGTTTCTTTCGATACCCAATCTAAGCCCAATGTTAAACATACGCCGAGCACCGACGGTCAGCTGAAGCTGGCGCAGGCCCTGCGTAATGAACTGACTGAACTGGGATTTTCACAAGTTACGCTCAGCGATAAAGGCTGTGTGATGGCGACGTTACCGGGCAATGTGGCCTGGAAAGTGCCGGTCATTGGCTTCATCTCTCATCTGGATACCGCCCCCGATTTCACCGCGAAACACGTTAATCCGCAGATTGTGGAAAATTACCGTGGTGGCGATATTGCACTGGGAAATGGCGATGAAATTTTATCTCCGGTGATGTTCCCGGTTCTGCACCAGTTGCTTGGCCATACGATCATTACCACCGATGGCAAAACGCTGCTGGGGTCTGACGATAAGTCTGGCATTGCCGAAATTATTACCGCGATGGTGCGGCTGAAAAACAGCAATATCGCGCACGGTCCGGTGCGTATTGCCTTTACGCCGGATGAAGAAATCGGCAAGGGCGCGCAGAGTTTTGATATTCCGGCCTTTGGCGCGGAATGGGCGTATACCGTGGACGGCGGTGGCGTGGGTGAGCTGGAGTTTGAAAACTTTAATGCCGCCTCGGCGACCATTAAGATTGTCGGCAACAACGTTCACCCTGGCAGCGCGAAAGGCGTGATGGTGAATGCCTTGTCACTGGCGACGCGTTTCCACAATGAACTGCCGGTGGAAGAAACACCTGAACATACTGATGGTTACGAAGGTTTCTATCACCTGACCACCATCAAAGGCAACGTTGAACGCGCGGAAATGCACTACATCATCCGTGATTTCGATAAAACGCAGTTCGAAGCCCGTAAGCAAAAAATTATTGATATCGCCCATGTGGTCGGCAAAGGGTTGCATCGTGATTGCTATATCGAAGTGACGCTCGATGATCACTACTACAACATGCGCGAGAAAGTGGCCCAGCATCCGCACATTATTGCGCTGGCGCAGCAGGCGATGAAAGACTGCGATATTGAACCGATCATGAAGCCGATCCGCGGCGGAACCGACGGCGCGCAGTTATCTTTTCGCGGCTTACCGTGCCCGAACATTTTTACCGGCGGCTATAACTTCCACGGTAAACATGAGTTTGTGACGCTGGAAGGCATGGAAAAAGCGGTATCCGTGATCATGCGTATCGCCGAGTTAACGGCGAAAGAAGCGCTGAAACACTAAAAATCCCGCAAACAAAAATCGGGTAAAACTGGCGGCAAAAAAGGGGCGATGTCTGATGACATTGCCCCTTTTGTATTTGAATCAGCCGCGACGGTTAGTCGTTAAAGTACCAGTAGCCGCTGTTCACCAGCGCAGACAGCAGCGCGAGGAATGAAGGATCTTCAAGCGCATCACCGAGCATTTCTTTGGTCACGGTTTTGTGACGGGCAATCGCGTCCACCGCACCGATATGTTCGGTAGTCATCGCTTCACCGTTGACATAACAAACGTCGCCGACGCGCAATACGCGCAGCCCGCCCAGACGTTCCAGTGTTTCGCCGGAGTCGAGCAGTTCGTAAATTTCACCGGCCTGATATGGCGGTTCCGGCGGGGCCAGATCCAGCTCGTGGCGCGACTGGGAAATAAACTCACCAAACCAGCTGTTGAAGTGCGTCGGGTTGCCAATCAGATCCAGCATCATGCCACGCAGTTTATCCAGTTCGGCAGGCTGAATTTCCGCCGGATGTTCACGTTCAGTCAGTTCCGGATCGCAGTAACGGTGACTGCCCAGTTCACGGGAAAGCACGAAGTCGGCGAAACCGCTGACCATTTCACGCGCATTTGGCGCGCGGAATCCGACAGAATAGTTGAGGGAATTTTCCAGTGAATAGCCGTCGTGCGGGAAACCCGGCGGAATATATACGATATCGCCCGGTTCCAGTTCTTCATCGATAATAGCTTCAAACGGCTCAACCTGAAGAAGATCAGGATGCGGGCAATGCTGTTTCATGGCGACTTTCTCGCCCACGCGCCAGCGGCGACGGCCCGTACCCTGAATGATAAAGACGTCGTACTGATCCAGATGCGGGCCAACGCCGCCGCCGGGAACAGAGAAGGAAATCATCAGATCATCCATCCGCCAGTCAGGAATATGCCGGAAGGGTGTCATCAGGTGGGAAGATGGCTCGTGCCAGTGATCAACCGCCTGAACCAGCACTGACCAGCCGTTTTCTCCCAGATGATCGTAGCTTTCAAATGGCCCGTGGCTGACGTTCCATTTACCGTCGTGATTACTCACCAGACGGCTGTCCACCTCATTTTCCATCGCCAGTCCTGCCAGTTCGTCAGGCGAGATAGGATCGACGAAATTTTTAAAGCCGCGTTTTAACACGACAGGACGTTTTTGCCAGTAACGCTGAAGGAAATCGTTCCAGTCGAGGTCGAGTTGGTAATCCATAGTATTTCCCTTGCATTAAATGGAGGGTGGATAAAGAAGAGGACGGTCTGTAAATGATTATAACGGAAGGTGTTGCGGCTGAGTTGGGCAATTGCCAGCAAATTTCGCACTATGGTTAAGATTGCGTCGAAATGTGCTGGCAAAATGGTCGGGTAAAGGTTACTCGAGTTCGATGCCTTGTTGCAGGCCGAAGCAGACACGCATACTGGCGCCGCCAAGCGGACTGTCGCCGATGACAATTTTACCGTCGTATTGCTCGATAATGTCGTTGGCCAGTGAAAGCCCCAGACCTTGTCCCGGACGTAAGGTATCAGCACGCTGGCCGCGCTGGAAGATGACTTCACGCTTGCTTTCCGGAATGCCGGGGCCGTCGTCTTCAATCAATATCACCAGTTCATTTTCGGTATGAACGGCGCTGATTTCCACGAACTCAAGGCAGTATTTACAGGCGTTATCGATGACGTTGCCCATGACTTCCATGAAGTCATTTTTCTCGCCGACAAAGGTAATTTCCGGCGAGATATCGACCGTAATCACCACGCCTTTGCGCTGATAAACTTTGTTGAGGGCAGAACATAATCCGTCAAGAATTGCGGGTACGGAATGCACTTCGCGGATCAGTAAATTCTGTTCCGAGCGCAGCGTGGCGCGGTGCAGGTAATAGCCAATCTGCTGAGAAATGCGGCTGATTTGTTCCAGCATGACCGGCTCGGCTTCTTCGATGGTCATCTGTTTGCCATTTCGCAGCGCGCGCAGCGTGGACTGCAACACCGCCAGCGGCGTTTTCAGACTGTGGGTCAGATCGGCCAGCGTGGTGCGGTAACGGTCATATCGTCCGCGCTCGCCGTGCAGCAAAATATTGAGGTTTCGCACCAGCCCGCGCAATTCCCGCGGAGGATTTTCATCGAGCGATTCACGCTCATGAGTCTCCAGCTCGGCGACCTGATGAATCAGCTGTTTGATTGGCCGCAGGCTCCAGTATGCCGCCAGCCACAGCAGCGGAACCACCAGCAACAGGTTTGCCAGCAGCACATAGCTGAACCATTCCCAGACCAGATCTGAACGCTGTAATTCCTGCGGAATCGTATCGACCACCACGATATTGAGTGCCGGTAAACGCGACGTGGCGTTGTAGGTGTTGACTGCAATGGAGTGGGTCATCGCGTTGGCGTCGGTGTCGTCGTAACTTTTCAGCTTGTCCTGTGCTTTCGGGTTATTGCCCAGCACTTCGCTGCTGATTTGCGTATCGGTATCCAGTTCATAAAAGCCCGGTTTATTCATCCAGGCTTTATCGATATGTGCTTCGAGTTCGGGGATCCGGCGTTCTGCCCATAGCAGATTCCCTTCGCCGTCGTAAATAAACACCAACGTTGGGGAATTAAGATCCAGATCGGGCGGCACGTTAATGCTCAGTTTGTTGTCACGCCACTGCGCCAGACTGAAGAATAAGTTACTTTCACCGCGCAGGAGGCGGTAAGCCGTTTTGTCGAAACTCACCATATAACCCACCACCGCCACCAGCCCGTAAGCCAGTGACAGTGCGAGCACGACCGCAGCGGTCGCCATCATAAAGCGGACGCGAAGAGAAAAAGGGTTCTTGGTACGTCCTTTCATGGCGCGTCCTTTTGAAGCGAAAACAGACAATTATGGGCGGATATCGAAACGATAACCCTGGCCGCGCACGGTGGTAATAACATCAACCGGATGTTCGGCTTGCAGCTTTTTACGCAGGCGTCCCATCAGCACGTCGACGGTGTGGCTTTCGCGCAGCTCGGCGTCCGGGTAAAGCTGAAGCATCAGGGAATCTTTGCTGACGACTTTACCGGCGTTGCGGATCAGGGTTTCAATAATGGTGTATTCGAAAGCGGTCAGTTTGATCGGCTGCTCGTTGACGGTCAGCTCGCGACGCGACAGGTCAATCTGGAACGGCTGAAGGGTGATGACCTGCGAGGCCAGACCGCTGTTACGGCGCATCAGCGCCTGCATGCGGGCCAGCACTTCTTCGAGGTGGAAAGGTTTGGTCACGTAATCGTCGGCACCGGCTTCCAGCACCGCGACTTTGTCCTGCCAGCTTTCACGGGCGGTCAGCACCAGAATCGGCAGATTGGTCTGATGACTACGCCAGCGGCGGATCAGGCTCAGGCCGTCTTCGCCCGGCAGACCGAGATCGACAATCGCGATATCAGGCGCATGTTCGTGGAGGAAGTAATCCGCCTCTTTGGCGTCTTCCGCTGCATCAACCTGATGACCCATTTCCCGCAGTTGTACCGAGAGGTGGTGGCGTAGCAGTGCGTTATCTTCAATGACTAAAATTCGCATGGTGATTCCTTGTTCTCAGTACGCGGAAAATGATGACTAATTTGATGCGCTTAAGTCTAAATGATCCTGAAATATTTTAATCAACCCTAGCTCAACGCCGGGTAGAGAAACCTCAACAAAACATAAACGAATTATAAACGCCCTGAGCCGGGAGAAACATAAATTGTGAGGCAGATCGCTGATTAATATCAAAGGTATCATTAAGGTATTGTAAAGGTATCTCGAATGCCTGATTTCATCCGTTGCTTCCGGTGCCAGGGCACCGCGCGGATCCCTTACTCAGCAAGGATATAATAATGAAACGTACCCATCTGAAGCTGTCCGTTATGATGTTTATTGAGTGGTTTATCTGGGGCGCCTGGTTTGTGCCGCTCTGGCAATACCTCAATAAATTAGGTTTTAGTCCGTCGGAAATTGCCTGGTCTTACAGCAGCACGGCGATTGCGGCGATCCTTTCTCCGGTTCTGGTGGGCGTGATCGCAGACCGCTATTTTGCCGCTCAGAAAGTGCTCGGCTGGCTGTTGCTGGCCGGTGGCGTGCTGATGGGATTCATCGCGCTGCAAACCGAATTTTCGACGTTCTTCCCGCTGCTGGTGGTGTACGCGATTACTTATATGCCGACGGTCGCACTGACCAACAGCATTGCGTTCGCCAACATCAATGACACCGAAAAGGATTTCCCGCGTATTCGTGTGCTCGGCACGCTGGGGTGGATTGCATCCGGTCTGGTGATTGGTTTTGTACTGCCGCCGATGCTTGGCATGGGCAATATTTCTGATACCAGCCAGCCGCTGTGGATCACGGCGATTGCATCATTTGCACTGGGGATTTACAGCTTCTGGCTGCCGGATACACCGGCAAAAGGCAAAGGGCCGGTGGACATCAAAGCCCTGTTTGGCCTGAATGCGCTGGGTTTGCTGAAAGACCGGTCGTTCGCCATTTTCGCCTTATGTTCATTTCTGTTTTGCATGCCGCTGGCGTTCTATTACCAGTTTGCCAACGGCTATCTGACGCAGGTTGGCTTGCCAAACGCCACCGGCTGGATGACGCTCGGGCAGGTGTCGGAAATCTTTGCAATGCTGGCGCTGCCGTTCCTGCTTAAACGCTTTGGCATCAAAAAAGTGCTGATGCTGGGCTTCATCACCGCCGCCATCCGTTACGTCTTCTTC
Source organism: Rahnella sp. BCC 1045 (assembly GCF_019049615.1). Taxonomy (NCBI): domain Bacteria; kingdom Pseudomonadati; phylum Pseudomonadota; class Gammaproteobacteria; order Enterobacterales; family Yersiniaceae; genus Rahnella; species Rahnella sp. BCC 1045. Next base: position 7,307 of record NZ_JAFMOZ010000086.1, read on the forward strand.
ATCTACGGCGGCACGGCTGACGTCTGGGCCTACAGCATGCTATTCCTCGGCATTTTGCTGCACGGCGTCAGTTACGATTTCTATTTCGTCACCGGCTATATCTACGTCGATAAAAAAGCGCCGCCGCATATGCGCACCGCCGCGCAGGGCCTGATCACGCTGATTTGTCAGGGACTGGGCAGCTTTATCGGTAACTGGCTTGGTGGCCGGGCGATGACCACCTTTGCGCTGAGCGCGCCAAAAAATGGCATGACCTTCGACTGGTTTGCTGTCTGGGGCGTCGGCGCGATTATGGTGGCGGGCGTGATGCTGCTGTTCCTGCTGTTCTTCCGTGAACGCAGCAAAACGATTACGCCGGTCAGCCTGAGCGCCTCTTCTTAAACGGCACATTTTCATTTCTGGCGGGCAGGCAGCCCGCCGCAATTTTTATATCGGGAGATTTAACGATGACACAACCAGAACTTGAGAGCCGCATGCTCGGGGCGTTGTACGGACAAATGCTGGGCGATGCGCTGGGCATGCCGTCGGAACTGTGGCCGCGTGAGCGCGTCAAAAAGCATTTCGGCTGGATCGATCGTTTTCTGGATGGCCCGGCGGAAAACAATGCGGCCTGTTATTTCAAAGCCGCGCAGTTTACCGACGACACCTCGATGGCGCTGGCACTGGCCGACGCTTTGCTGGAAGCCGACGGTAAAGTGGTGCCGGAACTGATTGCCCGCAACGTTATCCGCTGGGTCGACAGTTTCGATGCGTTCAATAAAAACATCCTTGGCCCGAGTTCAAGGCTGGCGCTGGCGGAGCAGAAGAAAGGCGTGGCGATCGGCGCACTGGAAAACAACGGCGTGACTAACGGCGCGGCAATGCGCGTTTCTCCGCTGGGCTGCGTGCTGCCTTCGGCTCCGCTGAAACATTTCTGTGAGCAGGTCTGGCTGGCCTCCAGCCCGACGCACAAATCGGATATTGCCGTTGCCGGTGCGGTGGTGATTGCCTGGGCGGTGTCACGCGCCATTGAAGGGGCGAGCTGGGCGGAAATCCGTCTGGCGCTGCCGGACATCGCTAAATACGCACAGACACGGGAATCCACCACGTTCAGCGCGTCGCTGGCGGCGCGTATCGAACTGGCGTTTGATACGGTGGCGAAAGCCGAAGGCACGGAACAGGCATCGGAAGCGGTGTATCAGCGGGTTGGGGCGGGCGTCAGCACCATTGAGTCTGTACCTGCGGCGCTGGCGATGGTGGAACTGGCGGGAACCTGCCCGAATCAATGCGCTATTTTATGCGCCAATCTTGGCGGCGACACCGATACCATCGGTGCGATGGCGACGGCCATTTGCGGTGCGTTAAACGGCATTGAAGCATTCAAAAAAGAGTGGCTGGATGAACTGAAACGGGTGAATCCGCAGGACATGACCCGCTACAGCGACGCATTTCAGCGTTTTCGCCGCAATGCACAGGAGGCTGGATGAGCCAGACGCACCGTGAACTTTTGCTGACCCTCACGCAGGGCGACTGGCACCAGCAATCGCCGGTTCTCGTCATCGGTGCGGCCGTGATGGATATGGTTGCGCGCGCCGATACGTTGCCGGAGCGCGGCGGTGACATTGCCGCCGATGTGACCGGGTTTCATCTCGGCGGCTGCGCACTGAATATCGCGCTGGGGCTGAAACAGCTGGGGATTCACAGCCAGAATCTTTTGCCCGTCGGCGAAGGGATGTGGAGCGACCGTCTGCGCAAGGAGATGGCTGCACGCGAAATTGTGTCTGATTTGCAGGTGAAAGGGGCGGACAACGGCTGGTGTCTGGCGCTGGTGGAACCCGACGGCGAGCGCACGTTTATCTCCGTCGACGGTATCGAAAATCAGTGGCAGCCTGGATGGCTGGCGCAGGCAACACCGCAAAACGGGCTGGTGTATGTTTCCGGTTATCAGCTGGGCGCAAAGCAGGGCACGGTGCTGACGGACTGGCTCGATACTTTACCGGACGCCGTGCGCGTGCTGGTGGATTTTGGCCCGCGTCTGGATGTTATGCCCAAAGAGCGCGTCGAACGTCTGATCCGCCCCGGTGTGATCCTGACGCTGAATCAGCGCGAAGCGGCCATGCTCGGTTTTGCTGGTGACGCAGAAAGTTTCTGCCGTCAGTTGCACGAGAAAACCCGTGAACTGGTGGTTTTACGCTGCGGCGAGCAAGGCAGTTATTATTATGGTTCAGCGGATGATTGCGGGTGGATTGCGGCGCGGAAAATTACCGTGGCCGACAGCATCGGGGCGGGCGACAGCCACTGCGCCGGTTTACTGGCCGGGCTTTCGCTGGGGCTGACGCACTGGCAAAGCATGATGCTGGCGAACTGCGTGGCGGCTTACGTGGTTTCAAAACCAGGCGGAGATTGCGCGCCAACGCTGTCGCAGCTGATTTCTTCACTCGACAGCGTCAGTTAGAAAACAGTTAGTCTTCGCTGACGAATTCGTACATGTCACTGCGGCAAAAACTTTCGCTGTACTCAATCGGGCGGTTTTGCCCGTCGAACAGCGTTTGTTTGATGATAAGCAGTGGCATCGCCTCTTTCAGCTGCAATGCCTGCAAGGTTTCCGCGTCGCTCATCGCCGCACTGACGCGGCTTTGCAGCGCACCGAGCTCAATATTATTGCGACCGAAATAGTCATAGAGCGAAACGCCGATTTCCCCGACGTCGCGGATGGCGTCCATGATGACGTAGGAAACTGCTACCGACATCGGGCGCGTATCAATGTAGTGAATACGTTTGAGCATGTAGACCGGTGTGTTTTCGGTGATCGCCAGTTTGCTGGCAATCAGCGCCGAAGCGGGCACCTGATCGCGGCTGATCCACAGCGTATCCGGCTTGCGCCCCTGAAGCATGACTTCGCGGGAAAACCCTTTCACACCGGCCAGCGAATAAGCCAGACGGGCATCGGTCGCTTTTTTGATAAAGGTGCCGTAACCCCGCGAGCGACCGATATAGCCGTCTTCTTCCAGCCTGGCGAGCGCCTTTCGCACGGTGATACGCGAAATGCCCAGAATTTCAGTGAACTGGCGTTCGCTCGGCAGAAAGTCGCCGTCCTGTAAAATTCCGGTTTCCAGTGCATGACGTACCGATTCGTTAAAGCACAAATACAGGGGCATTGTGCCCGCCTGAGCCAGATCGGTTTTCAGTTTTTCCAGCACCTGCTGGTTGGTGTCCATGCTCATGAAGTCGGTCTTCCAATGCGGAGGGAATGGGCTCTATTTTAGAAGGACAGAGATTTTTTGCAGTGACATTTTGCGCGCCGCGGTCACATAAAAAAAGGCGACCCGGAGGTCGCCTGAGATTGGCCACATGTAATGTTTGAGCAAAGACTTACTTCAGCTCATCAACCATGGTGGTGGCGCGCCCAATGTAATTGCCCGGCGTCATGGCTTTCAGACGGACTTTCTCTTCTTCCGGTAATTCCAGAGAATCGATAAAGGCCTGCATACCTGCCGCATCAACACGTTTACCACGGGTCAGCTCTTTCAGCTTCTCGTATGGCTTTTCGATGCCATAACGACGCATCACGGTCTGGATTGGTTCCGCCAGCACTTCCCAGTTGTGATCCAGTTCGTTCGCCAGATTTGCTTCGTTCACTTCCAGCTTGCTGACGCCTTTCAGGGTGGCCTGATACGCAATCAGCGCATAACCCAGACCAACGCCGAGGTTGCGCAGCACGGTGGAGTCGGTCAGGTCACGCTGCCAGCGGGAAACCGGCAGTTTGCTGGCCAGGTGCTGCAACACCGCGTTGGACAAGCCAAGGTTGCCTTCGGAGTTTTCGAAGTCAATCGGATTCACTTTGTGCGGCATGGTAGAAGAACCGATTTCGCCAGCAATAGTGCGCTGTTTGAAGTGGTTCAGGGCGATGTAACCCCAGATGTCGCGGTCGAAGTCGATCAGGATGGTGTTGAAACGCGCCACGCAGTCAAACAGCTCAGCGATGTAGTCGTGCGGCTCGATCTGTGTGGTGTACGGGTTCCAGTTAATGCCCAGAGAAGTCACGAACTCTTCGCTGAATTTATGCCAGTCCACTTCCGGGTACGCCACGATGTGGGCATTGTAGTTGCCAACGGCACCATTGATTTTGCCGAGGATTTCGACGTTTTGCAGTTGTCTGAACTGGCGAGCCATACGGTAGGCGACGTTAGCCAGCTCTTTACCGATAGTAGATGGCGTAGCAGGCTGACCGTGGGTGCGCGACAGCAGCGGAATGTCACGGTGTTTGTGCGCCAGATCTTTAATCCCATCAATGATCTGTTTCCAGTACGGCAGCACCACGTCCTGACGCGCGGTTTGCAACATCAGCGCGTGGGAAAGGTTGTTGATGTCTTCAGACGTACAGGCAAAGTGAATGAACTCGGACACCGCGTGAAGGGCAGGGATACCGGCCACTTTTTCTTTCAGGAAATACTCAACCGCTTTGACGTCATGGTTGGTGGTTTTTTCGATGTCTTTAATGCGCTGAGCGTCATTCACATCAAAATTGGCCACTAACTGGTCGAGGAAAGCGTTTGCGTCGGCATCAAAAGCAGGAACTTCCTTGATTTCTGCACAGGCTGCCAGTTTTTGCAGCCAACGTACTTCAACCTGCACACGGAATTTCAGCAGGCCAAATTCGCTGAAAATAGTACGCAGCGCGCTGACTTTATCACCGTAGCGTCCATCAACGGGGGAAACGGCGGTCAGTGAGGATAATTCCATCGGTAGCAACTCCTGGGGTCTTATTAACAATGAGCGAGAATACTTTTCGCCTGTTCAAACAAGCGATTACGGGAAAACATCAGTTGCAGGCGTCCACCGCCCACCTGGTGCCACAGCACGGCGGAACGGATGCCAGCCAGTAAAATGGCGCGGACCTTCGCCTGAACCTGCGGATTTTGCAAAATTGCCGGTGAACCGGTGACCTGAATGCGCGGGCCTGCCGGGCTGACGACGTCGACATAAATTGAGGCCAGCGAGCTAATCATCGTGTCGGATTCGAGCTCGAAATGCGCCAGCTGGCGGTCGAGCTGATCGATACGTTCACCGAGCTGATTCATGGCGGCTTTATTGGCGTAGAGCTTACGCTCAAGCACCATCAGACTTAATGCGTAACGCGTTAACTCAGCGCCCGGCCCCTGACGGTTGGCGTTCAGCACGCCCAGCAGCGTTTCCAGCCCCATCTTCAAATTAGCTTCATTATTACCGTATACCGCCAGCGTGGATGCCGGATTCATCTCCAGCAGGCTGCGCAGTGACACTGACATTTCTTCCTGAGCGCAATTGCCTTCATGGGCAAGTTGCTGGACCAGGCGCGCTGCCTGACAGATCCCCGCCAACGCCAGCGTAATGTCATAATAATTTTTAGCCACGTTTACTCCTGTAAGCGTTTTGAAACGATGAGACGCAGTGACAAAGAAGATAGCCCAAACTAATGGCGACAGATCATGCCATAAAACTGACCCTAAACACAGTTCGGAATCAGTGCAGATCGTCACAGGCGGGCAGAAAAAAAGCGGGACGCCCGAAAGCGTCCCGATTTCATACACCTGTTGGCGCTGTATCAGGCCTGAAGCGGCAGACGCTGTTCAATGACGCCGCCGCCGAGGCAGATTTCGCCAAGGTAAAACACGGCAGACTGGCCCGGTGTGACGGCAGCAACCGGCGCGTCAAAGCGCACTTCAATGCGGTCTTCGCCCAGCGGTGTGACGACGCACGGAATGTCTTCCTGACGGTAACGGGTTTTGACGGTGCACGTCAGCGGTGCGGTCAGCGGTTTGCGATCAACCCAGTGAAGCTGTTGCGCAATCAGCCCGACGGACATCAGACGCGGATGTTCATGGCCCTGAGCAACGTACAGAATGTTGTTTTCCACATCCTTTTCAACGGTGTACCACGGCTCTTCGCTGCCTTCTTTCTGGCCGCCGATGCCCAGACCTTTGCGCTGGCCGAGTGTGTGGTACATCAGCCCCTGATGTTGCCCCATCACCTGACCATCAACGCTTTTAATCACGCCAGGCTGCGCCGGCAGATAGCGGCCAAGGAAATCGCGGAATTTACGCTCACCGATAAAACAAATGCCGGTGGAGTCTTTTTTCTTCGCGGTGATGAGATCGAGCTCTTCGGCAATGCGGCGCACTTCCGGTTTTTCCAGCTCACCGACCGGGAACAGGCTCTGTGCAACCTGCTCATGACCCAGCGTGTAGAGGAAATAGCTTTGATCTTTATTGCCATCGACGCCGCGCAGCAGGTGGCTGATGCCGTCGATATCCTGGCGGCGCACGTAGTGACCGGTCGCGATGTAATCCGCGCCCAGATCTTCTGCGGCAAATTCCAGGAAGGCTTTGAATTTGATCTCTTTATTGCACAGGATATCCGGGTTTGGCGTGCGTCCGGCTTTATATTCCTCGAGGAATAATTCGAACACGTTGTCCCAATATTCCGCCGCGAAATTGACGGTGTGCAGTTCGATACCCAGCTTGTCACACACGGCCTGCGCATCGGCAAGATCGGTGGCTGCTGTGCAATATTCTTCGTCGTCATCCTCTTCCCAATTTTTCATGAAGAGGCCCTCAACCTGGTAACCCTGCTGTTGCAGAAGGTAAGCAGAGACTGAGGAATCGACACCGCCGGACATCCCGACGATCACTTTTTTCTGGCTGTTGTCAGACATAATTGTCCCGAAACACATGAATTAATTGTCCGGTACTGACGGTGTTTTTCTGATGCTTGTCCCACGAGGATGAAGGCCGCGCGCAACAAAAACACCACAGAAACCCGAACAGAGAGGTACTACGTAAATACTGAAGCGCGAAATTTTATCACGTCAGGCCGGTTGCTGCATTGCTGATTCACAGGAGGCAACAACCGGTGCGAAAGACTTTTTCTGCGCGCTTACTCCGGCAGATTAAAATTGTGCAGAATTTCCAGAGGGTAACGCGGGGATTTCTGATAACAGCGGATGCTTTCCGCCACCAGCGGTGAGCGTAACTGAGACGACCCGATAATGTCTTCGGCACTGACCCAGCGGCACTGATCGATATCGTCATCTTGTGGCGCGGTGTCCAGAATTTCCGGTAAATCAATCACAAACGCGAAGCGCAGAAACGGCGTGCCGTCCGGCGCCTGCCACTGATGCAATCCGAGAAAAGACTGCGGTTCGGCGTGAATACCCGTTTCTTCGTACAGCTCGCGTTTTGCTGCGCTGACCAGCGTTTCGTCAGCTTCGAGATGGCCAGCCGGTTGATTCCAGGTCACTTTCCCGTGAATGGTTTCTTCAACGACCAGAAACTTTCCCTGCGCCTGAACGACGCAGGCGACGGTGACGTGCGGTTTAAACATGCGGGATCTCCTTCCATTGGCCGGGTTGTAAGTCGCCGAGGGAAAATTCGCCCATGCTGTAGCGGATCAGGCGTAACGTCGGGAACCCGACATGTGCCGTCATGCGGCGAACCTGGCGGTTCCTTCCCTCGTACAAAGTGATTTTCAGCCAGGTCGTCGGGATCGCTTTACGTTCGCGAATTGGCGGATTGCGCGGCCAGAGCCATTCCGGCTCACCGACAATTTCAGCACCGGCGGGCAGGGTGGGGCCATCTTTCAGCGTGATACCGTGACGTAATGCTTCGACGGCGGCGGTATCCGGCACTCCCTCGACCTGCACGTAGTAAATCTTGCCGGTGCGTTTACCTGGCTGTGTCAGTGCAGCTTGCAGTTTGCCATCGTTGGTCAGCACCAGTAAACCTTCGCTGTCCCGGTCGAGGCGCCCGGCAGCATAAACATCTGTTAATGAAATGTAATCTTTAAGTGTGGCCCGACCCGCCTCATCAGTGAATTGTGGCAGTACATCAAACGGTTTATTGAAAAGAATCACCTTTCCCGGCCCTTTTGGGGCAGATTGTTCTTTGGCTGGCCTTTTGCTGAAACGTTTAACGTTGTGATTTTTAAAAGATAGCGGGTTCATAGGCATTGAAGTTAGAGAGAATTAGCGCATTATACTTGAAAAATGTTTCGGATTGGCTAGCGAGAAATATTCGAGTAATATCGACCGGCATCTTACAAATTTTTAACAAAAATGCGCTCGAAGGAGAGGTTAATGGAAAGCAAAGTAGTTGTTCCGGCTGAAGGTAAAAAGATTACAGTAGACGCTCAGGGTAAACTGGTCATTCCTAATAATCCTGTTATCCCATTCATTGAAGGTGATGGTATCGGTGTTGACGTGACGCCTGCCATGATCAAAGTCGTTGATGCGGCTGTTCAGAAAGCCTACAAAGGCGAGCGTAAAATCTCCTGGATGGAAATCTACACCGGCGAGAAATCCGTAGAACTGTACGGCAAGGACGTATGGCTGCCAGAAGAAACTCTCGACCTGATCCGTGATTACCGTGTTGCCATCAAAGGCCCGCTGACCACTCCGGTTGGCGGCGGCATTCGCTCCCTGAACGTGGCACTTCGCCAGCAACTCGACCTGTACATCTGTCTGCGTCCGGTTCGTTATTACACCGGCACACCAAGCCCGGTAAAACGTCCTGAAGATACCGACATGGTGATCTTCCGTGAGAACTCCGAAGATATCTACGCAGGTATCGAGTGGAAAGCCGGTTCTGCTGAAGCGGACAAAGTCATCAAATTCCTGCAAGACGAAATGGGCGTGAAGAAAATCCGTTTCCCACAGGAATGTGGTATCGGTATCAAACCTTGCTCCGAAGAAGGCACCAAACGTCTGGTTCGTGCGGCGATTGAATACACCATTACCAATGATCGTGACTCCCTGACGCTGGTTCATAAAGGCAACATCATGAAGTTCACCGAAGGTGCCTTCAAGGATTGGGGCTACCAGCTGGCGCGTGAAGAGTTCGGCGGTGAGCTGATCGACGGCGGGCCTTGGGTGAAAATTAAGAACCCGAACAACGGCAAAGACATCATCATTAAAGACGTTATTGCTGATGCATTCCTGCAACAAATCCTGCTGCGTCCGGCTGAATACGATGTTATCGCGTGTATGAACCTTAACGGTGACTACATCTCTGACGCCCTGGCGGCGCAGGTTGGCGGCATCGGTATCGCACCGGGCGCAAACATCGGTTCTGATTGCGCACTGTTCGAAGCCACTCACGGTACTGCACCGAAATATGCCGGTCAGGACAAAGTGAACCCGGGCTCAATCATTCTGTCCGCAGAAATGATGCTGCGTCATATGGAATGGTTCGAAGCCGCAGACCTGATCGTCAAAGGCATGGAAGGCGCTATCGCCAACAAAACTGTGACTTACGATTTTGAACGTCTGATGGAAGGCGCTAAGCTGCGCAAATGTAGCGAGTTTGCCGACGACATGATCGCAAATATGTAATTTCAGTTCGCTGAAACAGAATAACGGGAGCCTGGTGCTCCCGTTTTTTATGGCTGACGGGTATGAGGGGCAGTTTAGCTGAGCGGGTTTTGCGGCTGATTATCGTCCTTGTCCTGCAGCTTGCCTTCGTAGCCCACCAGAAAAAATGCCCTGGACGGATGTTTCGCACTGGCGGAAAAGAACTCGGCCACCAGATCTTTATCCAGACTGTATTTACGCGACAAAACGCCCGCCTCGAATGCGGCATTGTTATCATCACCGGTGATCTGTGCCCGGGTGTGTGCAAATCCCAGCACAAAGCCCCGTAAATACTCTTTGCAATAGCCTGATACTTGCGCAGCAGGCCACGCGCTTTCGGCGGTCAGGCCCGCTTTTAGCCCTTTCCCAAAATGGTTTTGCATTTCAAAATCCTCGTCGAACAAGCGCTGTATAATAAATCATATAGCGATTATTCAGGCAATGACTTACAGCAAGAGAATTGAGGTTTGTGAAAAGGTCGCTCCCGGGCAAAGCGGGCATGTTTAAGAAAAAAGAATTTCAGTTAGAAGAGAAAGAGAGAATTAATTTGCGTTAAGTTTTGTCGGCGCTTTGAATTTTTTCACCGGAGATTCAGCAGGGTAAGGGTTTATTTCACCGGTCTTATTGTGCATCGCAGGCAGCGGTGTTAAATATGAGCGACTTTTTGCCACAGGACGGACCTTTTGTTACGTTCACTCCTCTCCAGCTCACTGTTCCGCATCGATCTGCGACGTCTGATTCTGATCTTAGCCGTAATGAGCGCCTTCGTGACGCTTGCAAACAGCTTTTATGCCAGCTATCGCGTACAGCGCCAGTTGCTGATCGACAATACGCTTGAAGAAAATCGCGTTTATGCGACGAAGCTTGCGTCCAGCACCGAACAGTTTATCAAAAGCATGCAAAAGCAACTGGCCTACAGCGCAGTGATTGCGGCAGGCCACTTTGACGATCCTGCCATTCTTCAGTCCGAAACCGCTCGCCTCAAATACCAGACGGACAGCTTCAATTCAGTGGTGATCACCAATGCCCGTGGAAAAGTGCTGGCGACATCGCCGGACAGCTTACAGCTTGTCGGACATGCGCTGACGACGCCAGGCGCGGTGGAAGCCCTGAAAGAACGGCGTCCGCTGATCAGCAAACCTTATATTTCTGCGGCGCAGAACCTGGTCATCATTATCTCGACGCCGGTTTTTACCGCCGACGGAAAGTACCTTGGGTATATCGGCGGCACCATTTACCTGAAGCAAAAAAGCATTTTGAATGAACTGCTGGGCGAGCATTTCTATCGTGACGGTTCCTACATCACGGTGCTCGACGAAGACCGGCGCATCCTTTATCACCGTGACGCCAGCCGTATCGGCGAGGTGATGAAGCCACATCCGATGACAGAAATTGTCCGAACGGCGACCAACGGCAGCCTGATGGTGGAAGGCGTCGGCGGGGATCAGATGCTGGCCGGTTACGCGGTTGTGCCTTCTTCCGGCTGGGAGATTGTGACGCTTCGTCCGACCGACGCCACGCTGAAACCGCTGGAAGGGCTGATGGTTAAAGTCCTTAAACATCTGACACCGCTGGCCGTCCTGACACTGCTTGCCGTCTGGCTGTTCTCGCGGCTGATCGCCCGTCCTCTGTGGCTGCTGGCGCGCAATGCGAACGAAATGGATAACCCGGATGTTTCGGTTAATATCCGCGAAATTCCGTCGTGGTACTTTGAATCCAACCAGCTGAAACGTGCGCTGCTGATTGGTATCAGTCTGTTGCAGAAAAAAATCGGTAAGCTGAAATTTGAAGCGCAAACCGACCCGATGACCGGCCTGTTTAACCGGCGCGGGCTGGCAATGACGCTGGAATCCGTGGCGCAGCTGCGCCAGCAGTTTTCAGTCATTGCGCTGGATATCGATCACTTCAAATCTATCAACGATTCTTATGGCCACGATGTTGGCGATGAAGTGATTAAATCAATGGCGGAGCAGATCCGCCATAACGCGCGCGAAACAGACATTTTATGCAGGGTTGGCGGAGAGGAGTTTCTTGTCCTATTGCCGCGCACGGCGCTGGCTGAAGCGGAAATGATTGCTGAACGTCTTCGCGAAAATGTTGAAAGTCTGGAACTGCCGGGTATCCGGCCAATCACGATTTCGCTGGGCGTGGCGCACTGGCACTATTTGCAGGGCGATCCTGATACGTCGCTGAAAAGAGCCGACGAAGCGCTGTATAAAGCGAAACAGGATGGCCGTAACCGCTTGGTGGTTTCTGAGCCGTAATTTTTACGTGATATCAGGGCATTAACTGCCCTGATTTTTACCGGTTATTTCGCAGCAGCGGCGGCCTGCTGTTTCTTTTCCTGCGCGGCAAGATGGTGCCCGATAGCGCAACCTGCCACCGCGCCGATGACCGCGTGGTGTTTCAAATGCCCTGCAACGCCTCCCACGACTGCGCCCTTAAGGCAACCTGCTGCATGGGCAAATGAGCTCATCAGTAATATGCTGCACATGACCGCGCCGAAGATTGTTTTTTTCACCTGATTTCCCCTGAATGAACAATTAGTGCTGTGGCAGAAAATGTCATAACAGGTGCTGGTTTGTCATTTTTCTATCTGTAAGCAGGTGCTGCTGATGTTACGCCTTGTGCTGCAAAATCCTGCTGGCGTGAGGGAGTTTGGGATAAGGACGGGTTACAACTGCTGAAGCGGTTAACGGCTCATTGAACATCGGTTTACTTTGCATCCCGCTGGTCGGGGTCTTCACTTTTTTTAAGTCTGCTAAACTTAATATCAGTAACCGGCGAAGATCCCTTTCTTCGCTGTATCCGGTTATTTTCCACCCGTGAAGAAGGATGCCGCTATGACGCATCAAGAACAATTGCAGGCCCTGATGGTTCGCATTGACGCGCTGGAACAACGTGAAAGACAACTGACTTATGCTTCAAATGCTTATCAGGCAATTTTGACCACGTTACTGGGCATTCTGGATAAACCTACGCGCGATCGGGTGATCAGCATGGTAGACCAGGCTCACGATGTGGCTTATACCAAAGCAAATCTGGAGCAGAAAGGGAATATTCTCGGCGCGGATGACATCACTCAGCGCATTTTCTTATTCGCGCAGGGGCGTGCATCGCAGCCTAAGTGAACGCAATTGCAGGATTTATTCGTGACTCGTTTCCTAAAAGGCGACGAGGATTTTGTTTATCCCCTGTTCAGGAACGGCGGTCGGCTTTTAACATATTGATGGCCGCGCCAAGTAAAATACGACGCTGAACGCCGGTGGCGCAGGCCAGTTGCTCGTCGAGATAACCAATCAGCGCATCGGCACTCAGAGGCTCCCCTCTGTGACGCATCTGAATCACGCCATCACCGATAATACGCGCCACTTCATCCCAAAGCGGTTGGATCTCACTTTGCGAGAATTTCATGACAGCTCCCGTTTGTGTGATTTACGTACAATCTACCATCTGAGTGGCGTGTGGCAAGTGCGCGGGCTGAGATCGGGTAGCAGGGCGAAAATGAGTTCCTTCCGGCACGTGGGCCGGAAGGGGGGGAGCGCAATGCGTTAGTGCTTAATCACATACAAATCTTTGGTGTAGACGTAATTGAGCAGGCTGTCGTTGAAGCCGCCGACGTAAGGTTTCACCAGACGGGTGCTTACATAATGGTACAGCGGGATGACCGGAGATTGGTCCGTCAGAACCTGCTCTGCCTGCTGATACGCTTTGCCAACATCCGCTTTATCCGTCGCTTTTAATGCATCGTTCAGCGCCTGATCGTAAGTGGCATTGCTGAATTTAGGTGTATTTTCGCTGTTGCCGGTACGCAGCGTATTCAGGAACGTGGACGGCTCGTTGTAGTCCGCAATCCAGGCGTAACGAACCACTTCGTAGGTCCCCTGATGCATGGTATCCAGCATGGTTTTCCATTCCTGATTCTGCAAAACGGCATCCACGCCGAGATTTTTTTTCCACATAGACGCCGCCGCGATGGCAATACGCTGATGGGCTTCTGACGTGTTGTACAGAAGATTGAATTTCAGCGGATGATCCGGACCAAAACCGGCTTCTTTCAGCAATTTCTTCGCTTCTTCGTTACGCTGGTCCTGCGTCAGGCTGGCATCTTTCGGTTTGGCAAATGTAAATCCACCGGTGTTATCCGGCGTCAGATGCCAGGCTGGCGTCTGTCCCTGACCCAGCACTTTGTCGGCAATAATCGATTTATCAATTGCCAGATTCAGCGCCTTACGCACGCGGACATCGTTAAATGGCGGTTTCTGTGTGTTCATCGCGTAGTAATAAACCGCGAGATACGGGCTGACATGAACCTGAGAACCCAGCTCTTTTTTCAGCGAGGCAAACAAGGGTGCCGGAATGGTATTGGTAATGTCTATTTCACCGGCTTTGTAACGGTTAACATCCGCCGTGCCGGAAGCAATTGGCAGATAGGTCACTTTATTGATGACGGTATGCGCGTTATCCCAGTAGGTTGCATTACGGACTGCTGTTATACGTTCGTTAACCGTCCAGGTATCCAGTTTAAAAGGACCGCTGCTGGTGAGGTTGCCGGGCTGAGTCCATTTATCGCCGAATTTTTCGACATCTTCCTGACTGATTGGCGAAAGTGAAGGGTGCGCCAGCATGCCGAGGAAGTAAGAAAGCGGCTGGTCGAGGGTGACTTCCAGCGTATTTTTATCCAGCGCTTTGATCCCTAACTGGTCAGCCGCTTTTTTGCCCGCGATGATTTCACTGGCATTGAGGACGTGCATGCTGCCCAGATAACTTTCGTAAGGTGAAGCGGTTTTAGGGTCGATCAAACGACGCCAGCTGAAAACAACATCTTGTGCGGTAATCGGAGAACCGTCAGACCAGACAATGCCGGGGCGTAAATGGAATACCCAGGTTTTCTGATCTTTCGTTTCCCAGCTTGCGGCCAGCGAGGGTTGTGGATCGCCCTTGTTATCAATGGTAATCAGGCCCGCAAACAGATCACTCAGAATATTGAATTCAACATCGCTTTCCACTTTATGCGGATCGAGAGAGGCGGGTTCACTTCCGTTATTACGCACGATTTCTTGTTTTGCTGCCAGCTCAACTCCTGCGGGAACGGTCGCAGCGTAGCTGGTAAACGGTGCCAGAAAGGCACTGGAAAGAAGGACTGCGAGGGGAAGTTTCTGAAAGCAGCCATAAGTTTTACGTATCGTCATTGCCATTTCCTGCCCTGTCAATATGGTTAAATATCAATGAGTAACAGGGTATTGATACCGCTCTTCTGACACTTTAGCAATCTTTATGAAATATTTTATTGCCACGTTGTGAAAGCGGGCACAAGGGCTAATATCCGGCATTCTCATGTGCCGGGATCCAGTAACCATCAATAAAATCTTCAATAGGGTAACAGCCGGCCTGGCGCAAACCTTGCTGGTGCATGGCGACAGTGCATTGCGCCTTCGTATTAAAGGCATCCACGACCAAATCTTCGCATCCACCGCCGAGATAACAGATGGTCAAAACAAGTGCGAACATCGTGCTCCTCCTTCGTTGTCACCTGATTAAGCATAGAAGGAATGTCCGGGTAGCGACACAAAACGGGATTCGTTTGCTGATTCTTTGTCCAGTTATAGCGAGGCGAAATACAAGAAAGGCGAGGATAGAGAATTTCATCCATGTGCGTGATATTCTCGCGACCATAATTTTTACGAATGGCTTTTGTGGGAGGAGTATCTGATGTCCGATTCTTTAAACAGAGAACAGGAAATTGAATCTGATTTGGTGGCGTGCCAGCTGGTTATCAAACAAATTCTGGATGTGATCGAAATTATTGCACCAGCGGAAGTTCGCGAGAAAATGTCTCACCAACTGAAGAGCATTGATTTCAGTAAACATCCTGCCGGAGCGGATCCGGTCACTAAGCGCGCTATCGAAAAGGCTATTTCACTCATTGAGCTGAAATTCACCCGACACGACAGTTGATACTTTTGTTATGCCCGCCGCCGGGACGGGCATAACAACCCACATTTTTTCTCTACTTATTATCAACCACTTCGCCGACCTGCTTGAAAATCGGGCAGTTAGCCACGCCAATTACGCCGCTGTCGGAATGGATATACTGCGAGCTGACAATGCCGCGCGCGGTGAGATACTGGCATTTCAGTCCAAGACCCGCTGCATTTTCACTGCTGCCGACGGTCACACCATAGCCGGAAAAAAGAAAAACGGCGTAAATAACGGCCAAAACAATAATCGTTTTAATCACACTCATCCCACAACTCCCCATGTTCATCCTGACGCTTCAGGATATTGATAAGTCTAGTAGAAGTTATTTCCGGGTAAATGTCATTCCAGCCAATTCTGAATCGCGGCTTTCGGGCTGAAAGCAAAAAAAATGGCCCCTGAAAAGGGGCCATTTGATTACTTAACTCTGCGTCAGACAGAGATCAGGCAGAAATTACCAGCGGTATTTCATACCCACGTTTGCTGCCCACGGCTGGTCAACATCGCTGCCGCCCAGGTAGTTAGCACCCGCGTAAACGGTGAAGTTTTTGCTCATATCGAACTGACCGCCTAAACCAACGCGAACTGCTGAACCGTCGATGCCGTTATCGATACGGTCGCCGTTGATATCTGCATCATTGTTGGCATCTTCATAAACGTATGCCAGTGTTGCGTAAGGGCTGATGGCCTGATCGGCACCCAGGTCGAAGGTGTAACCGATGTTGGTACCCAGCTCGTAACGCATGCTGTCATAAGCCTGATCGCTGACGCGCATGTTGTTGCTCATGCTGTAGTCATCATCGCCAATGAAGACGCCGGTGATGCTTGCATACGGCGTCAGGTAAGCTTGTGGTGCGAATTTCCAGTCGTAACCGGCTTTCAGACCGAAGCCCCATGCATCTGTTGAGTTATCACCCGACACCTGCTGACCATCGCTCATGGTGCTGTCAGTGGAGTTGCTAAAGTGGCTGTAGCTCAGAGAGGTATCAAAGAATACGCCGTTTTTGAAGTCCAGGCTGGAGTAAACGCGTGCTGACTGGCTGTCAGTATCCGCATCTGCGTTATCCATAGACAGACTGGATTTCGCGAAGCTCGCCGCCATACCGACCAGCCATTGACGATCGCCACCCCCTTCAGTGACTTTATCCAAACCAACCATGATGCCGTTAACGTCCTGATCGTAATCAACAACGCCATTGTCGCCGTTTTGTTGACCGCCAAAGTAGTTAACCCATACGCCGCCTTTGTCATCACCCTGGGTGTGACGCGAGCTATCCATACGGTTGCTCAGAGTATCCTGTTCCATATGCCAGGTTGCAGCGTTAGAAGAAGGCAGGCTCAGCGCCGCGTTAGCGGTAGAAGTGATGCCTTGTTTAGCCAGAACAACGGTATCGCCAACTTGTTCTGCCTGATACTTATAAGCACCCAGATCAGCGGTATTTGCGTGAGTGAAGGATGCGTTGCCACCGTAAGTACGGATCAGTTCTTTGTTTTGATAATCTGCAACGCGGCCTGCGCCGGTCGCGTTATCAATACGAACCTGATAGTTACCGTTAGTCACGCCGTTAACCGCCAGGTGGCCATCGGAATTCATACCGATAGTACCGCGATCGTAAACGTAATCTGCAGCAGTTTTGTCGCGGGCGTTGTTCATGTCGGAGTTCAGAACATATTCACGGCTGCCAACGTTGAAGGTACCGTCATCAGTCAGCACCATATTGTGAGTATCAACTTCACCAGCGCCTAAGTTCAGCTGAGAACCATTACCTACGGTAATGGTGTTCGCGTACAAAGAAGCGGTTTCTTCAGCCAGAGTGACTTTACTGCCTGAGTTCAGGTTCAGTGCGTCAGTTGCAACGCCGCCGTGTGCTGCAATTTTCAGGCTTGACTGATTTGTCAGAGAGATGTTGTCAGCAAGCAGAGTCGAATCAACAACATTCAGCTGTGACTGGTTATTCAGGGTCAGATTGTCAATGTTGGATACCTTTGTGGTATCCCACTCAGAACCATTGTTCAGAGCAACATTGAACAGACCGCTCTGATAGACGCTGTCGCCGATTAAAAGGTTGGTTGTGTTGCTGTAAAGTGAATCCGGCCAGATGCTGTTAGCCGAGCGGTCATACAAAGTATAATCTTTGTCGACGTTTGAAGTCGCTGCACCAACCCATTTACTGCCATTATCCAGGGTCAAATTCAGTTCGTCGGTGTCATCCCAACCATTAGTATCAAGATTGCCGTCGCCATTGCTGTCATGGCCACCTTTATAATAATTATTGTCAAATGTGCTTGTGAAAGTCACATCGCCTTTAATCGTGGAATTATTAAAGACGGCGTTAGTCTTCATTGAGTTATCTTGCGCAGTTGCTGCTACAGATAGCGCAACATCATCGCCAGGATTTGTTGCGCCGTCGGTTCTTGAACCGTAATCGCTAGGTTTATCTGACTGACCATAAAAACTATTACTATTCAGTTCACTGTATGAACCTGAAGTCAGAACAGAATCATTAACGGTGATATTCGTATCGTAGGTATTACCATTATTAACAGTGGTATCAGCCCAACCATAACCTTGCGTCAGCGCAATGCCAGCAACATGGGAATTGTTCTGGATAACGATGTTGCTTTCTTGCTCAAGTGTTACGGCAACACCCAAAGCAGAAGTTGGGTATTGCTGATGCGTAGTTTTATTGTCTGCGCCAACGACGTCATAACCGAAGTTTTCGTAAGTATCATTGATGGTGGAATTATCAATGGTCAGTTGCAATGGTGACTGGTCGTATTCATTGCGGGCTGTAGAGCCACAAGTAGAATCCGTAGAACCCACGCAACGGGAAGTGATCATGCCATTCACGGTGGTATTGGTGATATTCAGGACATTACTGGTATTGCTATCAAAACCCAGGTAATGCGTAGAGATAACGCCGTTTACGACTGCATTATTGATTGAAGAGTAGATGTCTCCGCCAGTGTAACTGTTATTGGCACCATCATTATCAACATAGCCGTGATAGCCAATATAACCAGACTGAATCGAGTCACTGTAGAAAGTATCGTATACGGTGCCGGAGATGTCTGCTGACATCGCCGCAGGTGCTGTTACTGCAACAGCGCAGGCCAGCGCTATTTTAGAAACGAAGAACTTTTTATTCCATGCATGCATTTATTAATCCCTCAACAAAAAATAGTCAGCATGAATCAACTGAAATATTCCAGTTACTATGCTTTGATTTATATTACAGAAGAGACAGAAGAACTGTTCGACGGCGGGATGATATTTTAATGCATGGTGTTATTCAACAAAGAAGTTCACACAAATCTGAAAGAAAGCTGAATTATTTTTGTGATTTAAAGTTCTGAATTTAATTTATTTGGAATCTTTTAAATAATGTTTTCCTTTATGGTTTCTGAATGATGACGACATATTAGAACTTATGATTC